>JBATGO010000462.1:0-7599 GCA_049665845.1 Pseudomonadales bacterium
GTTGCGTGGCTCCTTCTTTCGAGCATGCGCCAAGCAGCAGCACAACACCCAGCATGCAGGCCAGATACATGAATCGTGTAAGGAACATCGGGTTTTCCTGGATTGAATTTGGCATCTGTTTCGTACCTCACTGCAGCTTTACTGTTAACGTTCAAACGTGTTGAGCAATCAAAATCGCGTCTCGCTGGATGCGATTGCTAATTGTTTTACGCAGATTTGGCGGCCTCCAGCCACGCTTTTTGCCGTTTCGCGACTTCAAACAAGGCTTTTAACGGCGGAAAACCCGCCTCGCAGCGGCCGGTCTCGCCCAAGCGGTAAAGCTGCACATAATACCAGCATTGCACGGCGAAGCTTTCGGCACCGCGCAGCGCCGGGATACGCCGCAAAAAACCGAGCCAGGCGGGCAGCACATCAAGCGAGTCTTCATTGCGCGGCAAATTGGCCTCGCCAGCGAGCAGGCGCGCCGGGCCATCTGTGGCGGTACACAGCGGTCGTCCCAGGCCAATGATATCGGCAGCGCTGGCGGCGAGCGCCTGCTGCATTGCTTCGCGGCTGCGAAAGCCCCCGGTTACCATCAAGGGCATTGAAAGCTGTTCGTGCATGGCTTTCGCAAAATCGACGAAATACGCCTCGCGCGCCGCTGTTGATGGTGCGACATAGCGCTGTTGTTCAATAGCCTCGATGCCTGCTTCGCCAAGCAACCTGGGTTGCTCGTAGGTGCCGCCGGATATTTCAAGCAAATCCACGCTTACATCCTGCAACCATTTTGCGACCTGCAGGCTGTCATCGAAATTAAAGCCGCCGTGCTGAAAGTCGGCGCTGTTGAGTTTTACGCTCAGCGGAAATTCGTTGCCAACTGCATTGCGTACTGCAGCGACGATTTCGAGCAGGAAGCGCGCGCGGTTTGCCAGCGAACCGCCGTACTCGTCGACGCGCAAGTTGGTGCGCGGACTCAGGAACTGCGAGACCAGGTAGCCGTGCGCGGCATGGATCTGTACGCCGCTGAATCCAGCGCGCTGCACAGCATTGGCCGCGCTTGCAAAGCGCTGCACCAGTATCCGGATTTCGTCGCTTGCAAGCGGCACCGGTTCGCCAAACAAGCCGCCGGGCAGTCCGACGCGCACGGCCGACGGTGCGTGTGGCTGCGGGTTGACATTTTTCATGGTCTGTCGACCCGCGTGGCTGAGCTGCGCCCAGAAATGCGTGTCGTTTTGCGTTGCAGCTTTGGCCCAGCGCGACAATGTCGTTTGCATCGCCCGGTCTGGTTCGCGTTCAATCACGACGTTACCCGGACGCTCCAGGTGCGCGCGGTCTACCAGTATATTGCCGCTGAGCAAAAGCCCCGCACCGCCTTTTGCCCAGATTGCATAGAGTCGATCGAGGTTTTCGGTTGGCCTGCCATGGTGGTCGGCCATGCCCTCGGTCATTGCTGCCTTGGCGAGCCGGTTCTTCAGGCGTGCGCCGCAGCGCAGCTGCAGCGGGGCGTCGATACTGATGGTCATGCGTGACCGGCAGCCATCAGCTTGCCTTGGAAACGCGGGCTAATTTTTGGGCCACTTGTTATAAAATTCTGCCAGCGCTTCGTAGCGCTGCCGGTTCAGGCCGCGATCCGAATAGCCTGCGCGGCTGCTGGAGCGGAAGTGCACCTGTGATGCAGTGGTATCGATGTAAAACTCTGCATCATCGTGGTATTTCATTAGCGGCGTGGTGAAAACTGCATACAGGTAGTGGGGCTGATCCACAACAATTTCAGCGCCACCATAATTATTAATCGCGGCGAGGATTGCCGTGCGGGTCGCATCGAGGCTTGCCTTGAGCGGCAGCGCGGCCACGCGCTTGCTTTCATCGCCAGTCTGGCTCGACACTGAATTGGGTTTGCTGCCGGTCGGTTTGAGTTTGCCGTCCACCACGCCGAGTTCAGGAGCCTGCGCGTTCTGCCAGTAAATAAATGCGAAAGCGACGGCGAGCACAATCGGCAGCCCGACTAAAAATTTCTTCACGACGTATCCTCACTGTTGGCCAGCGCGGCATTTTATGCGCTGGCAGCGTGATTTGCAGCAATAGCGGCCGCTGCCAGCAGTAGAGAATGATTTATGTACTAAATGTAACCAATATTTATGGTAAATTGACAGGCCGCAAATGGCAGGGAGTGCAATGTTTGCGTTTTTGCAAAGCGGTATGTTCCCGATGGACGTGGCGGACCAGCTTGCAGCCCTAATATTTGCCATGCCTATGAAAGCTGCATTTTATCGCGGTCAAATTAAAGAGCTGATCGAACAGGTTAAACAGGATCACTGTACCGGGTCAGACAATAACATCACCATTCCGGCGCGCAACCATGTCGACCCGCAACGACATGCCGCCGAGCAACGGCTGTTTGCGCGCACGCCGTTGATGGTCGCGCATAGCAGCGAGCTCGCAGCGCCCGGCGATTACCTGGTAAAAGAGATCGAAGGCCGCTCCTGGCTGCTGCTGCGTGGCGAAGACGGGCGCGCCCGCGCCTTCCTGAATTACTGCCAGCATCGTGGTACGTTGTTGCTCGATAATGAATCCGGCAATTGCGGCAAACGCATCACCTGTCCCTATCATGCCTGGAGCTATAACACGGCGGGCGAACTCAAGGCGATCCCGCACCGCGAATTGTTTCCCGACGTGGAGCTCGGCAGCAAGGCGCTCAGGCAGGGCAGTTTGCAAGAGGCCTACGGGTTTTTATGGCTGACACAACTGCCCATGCACGAGCAGCCGATACGCGAGTTTATCGGTGGTTTGCACGACGAGCTGGAAGCGATGCAACTGCAGGGCTACAGCGTGTTTTTCAACAAGACCCGCGAGCTCAAGGCCAACTGGAAGTTGCCGCTGTACGCGTTTCTGGAGCCCTATCATATCGGCGTGCTGCACAAAAATTCTATTGCCGATTTTTTCATTAAGAATATAGCCAGCAGCGAGCGCTTCGGCCCCCATATCCGCTCCTATGTGCCGCGCAAAAATGTCCTTGAGCTGGAGTCGCTGGATTGGGAGCAGGCCAATCTAAGCGAGTACGTCACCAATACCAACCTGGTATTTCCAAATGTCTGCATGATTTCGCACCCCACCAGTATCAGTGTAATTGCGATGTTCCCGGGTAGCGAGCCGGGCGCCTGTAGCTGGCAACACTGGCTGCTGGTCCCGGAAGCACCAAAAACAGCGGAGCAAATGCGCCACTATGAAAAATCGGTGGAGCTGCTTGATGGTGTAACTTACGTGCAGGAGGATTTCTGGATATCCGGGCAAATCCAGAAAGGCCTGAACGCGGGTGCGCTCGATGAACTTACGCTGGGCGTCAATGAGTTCATGATCCAGGCCTACTGCGAAAACCTGGATGCTGCACTGGCGTCGCATACGAAGCAGGCGCACTGATTTATGAGAGCCAGGGTGTTTCTGGTTTGCAGGGCATCAGTGGCGCTGCTGCTTTATCTTGCCTGTTCATTTGCTGCTGCTTCAACGATTCTGCAAGTCGATATCGACTACCTGCTGGAAAATGCCGAGCTGGTTTTCCAGGGCGAGGTTGTCGCCAGCGAAGCGAAAGAAGTTGCTGCAAGCGATGCGGTACATACAAGCGTTTTTTTTCGCGTAGATGAGGTTATCGCGGGCAGCTACGCTGCACCGACCCTGGTGCTCGAATTCGCGGGCGGTATTGCAGGCGGCAAGGGCATGCGTGTAGCGGGGCTGGTGCAGCCGCAAGCGGGTGAGCGCGGTATCTATTTTGTAGAAAGTATTGCGGGAGGGTTGGCCAACCCGTTGTTAGGCTGGTCACAAGGACATTTTGTCCTGCAGCGCGACAGCGCCGGGCGCGAACGCGTGATGAGCAATCGCTTGCAGCCGGTATTGGGCCTTGAAGCGCAGCCGCAGGCACGCAACCGCTTTGCGCCTTTCAGCGAGGGCGTTGCGCGCGGTGTGCAAACGGGCCGTGCAGGTGAGTCCGCGAACTCGGCAATGAGCATTACCGGGTTCAAGGCAGCGTTGCGCGAGAAGCTGCAAAAATAAACAGCGATTGGCGCGTTACCCAATCATAAAACAGATTTAGATAAGCGCTACATGTCGATTCGATTCCATAAAAGCAAGCCGCTTTTGCCACGTGCTGTACGTACGGCGATATGCTTGCTGTGTTTTATGTTTCCATTTATATCAGTAAAGGCATACTTGCTTTTGGATTCAGCGTGGGCTTCGGGCGAGGCCTCGGTCTACATCGATTTTGCAGCCACCAATCCACCCGGCGTCGCAGCTATCAACACTGTACCCGGCGGGCCAGGTATCGCGGCGTTCAACAGTGCATACATCGCCGCCATGGATCTGTGGAGTAACAATTCGGTTTTTCGCTATGTGCCGCTGACCAGCGGCGTGACGGGCGATCCCTGCAATGGCAGTGCGAGCGGCGCCAGCTTCGATACTGCGCCGTGCTCGGGTGGATTCGGTGCCAACACGCTGGCCATACAGACTACCTATTACACGCTCGCGAACGAAACTGTCCGCACGGTTACGGTGTTCAATAACAGCAAGCAATGGGATATCTACAGCGGGCCCTGGACTGGAGTCAACGAATTCCGGCGCGTGGCGGCGCATGAACTCGGCCATGGCCTCGGCCTCGATCATTCCAGCTTTGGTACCCTGATGTATTTCCAGGCTGGCAATGCCGAGCAACCGCAGGCAGACGATATCGCAGGTGCCGCGGCACTGTACGATATTGATGGTGACGGTATAGGGCTCGCCGACGACAACTGTCCGGACATCAGCAACAGCAGCCAGTCTGATCTTGATAGCGACCAGCTCGGCGATCCCTGCGACCCGGACAAGGACGGCGATGGTGTGCCCGATGCAGAGGACAATTGCCCTGCGCTGGCGAATACCCTGCAGGAAGATAACGAGGGAGACGGTGCAGGCGATATCTGCGACACCGACGATGACAACGACACGCTCAGCGATAGCGACGAAATCAATCTTTACGGTACTGACCCCTTCAGTGCCGACACTGATGGCGATGGATTTGACGACGGGCTTGAAGTGCAGGTCGGCAGCGATCCGCTGAATCCCGATTACGACATTGTTGCCTTGCCATGGCCGCTGCTGCTGGGTGGCTTTGCCCTGTTGCTGGGCCTGGGTACACGCCTGCGACGCGGGCAATCGCCAACACCATGAAACATCCATGCGGAGACAGTTGATATGCAAAGCATACGCACGCCCGACGACCAGTTCAAAGATTTACCCGGCTACGATTTCGAACCTCATTACGTCGCAGTAGACAGCGGCGACGGCGGCAGGCTTCGCGTTCATTATATTGACGAGGGGCCGCGCGATGCCGAGCCAGTGCTGATGATGCACGGCGAGCCTTCGTGGTGCTACCTGTACCGCAAAATGATCCCGCTGATTGTTGAGGCCGGTTACCGCGCGATTGCTGTTGACCTGGTGGGTTTCGGGCGCTCCGATAAACCGGTCGAACGCAGCGATTACACATTTGCGCGACACGTGGCCTGGATGCAGGACTGGCTGCAGCAGATGTCGCTGCAAAACCTGACGCTGGTTTGCCAGGACTGGGGCGGCCTGATCGGGCTGCGACTGGTTGCGGCCAATCCTGATATGTTCGCGCGCGTGGTCACGGCCAATACCATGTTGCCAACCGGCGACCATGATCCTGGCGAGGCCTTTAAACAGTGGCGCGAGTACTCGCAAACCACGCCCGATTTCGACAGCGGCAAGATAATCTCGCGTGCAGTGACCTGTGAACTCGACGCGGCAGTCATTGCCGCCTACAACGCGCCGTTTCCCGACGACAGCTACAAGGCAGGTGCCCGGCAGTTTCCCACCCTGGTGCCAGCCAGCGTCGAAGACCCCGAGCGTGATGCGAACCTTGCAGCGTGGGAAATTTTGAAGCAGTGGCACAAACCCTTCCTGACAGCGTTCAGCGATAGCGATCCGGTCACGCGCGGAGGCGACAAGGTGTTCCGGAAACTGGTGCCCGGAACCGAAGGCCAGCCGCACACCACGATCAAAAATGGCGGGCACTTTTTGCAGGAAGACCAGGGCGAAGCACTGGCCGCGGTTACCATCGATTTTATCCGCGCGAACCCGCTGTGATGACAAGCCTGCAGCGGTTCGTTGTTTGTTCCTGCAGTCGTCGTGACTAATACGGGAGCGCTGTTGATGGGTATTTACGAAAGATATGTACTGCCGCATGTTATCAATTTTGCATGCGGGATGAAGCCGATCGGCATGCAGCGCGAAAAAGTTGTGCCGCAGGCGCAGGGCAGGGTGCTGGAGATTGGCATGGGCTCGGGGTTGAACCTGCCCTACTACAATCGCGACAAGGTCGAGATGCTCTGGGGGCTCGAACCTTCAGAAGGCATGCGCAAGCGCGCGCGGAAAAATATTGCCAACAGCGGGCTGGACGTAAACTGGCTCGACCTGCCCAGTGAAACCATTCCGCTGGACGACGACTCGGCAGACACGATAGTACTGACCTACACGCTGTGCACCATTCCGGATTGGCACAGGGCGTTGGGTGAAATGCGGCGGGTGTTAAAGCCCGGAGGGGAACTATTGTTCAGCGAACATGGTCTCGCACCCGATACCAGCGTGCAGCGCTGGCAGAAACGCCTCGGGCCCGCGTGGAAAAAAATTGGCGGCGGCTGCCGTATTGACCGGGATATTCCGGCGTTGCTCGAAGCCGGTGGTGTTACCTTGTCCTCACTGCAGCAGGGCTATATTCCAGGGCCTAAACTGGCCGGGTACCAGTACTGGGGTATGGCCAGGGGGAGCTAGCGTTTGCTGGTGTCGCTATTGTTGCCTACGTTCGCTTCCTTGCTTTCGTTCTCGCCTGATGCCAAAGGCACATAACCCTCTGCCTGTTCGAAGTCTTCGCCGGACAAAAACTTTTCCATCTCTTGCTGCAGGAACTTGCGCGCATCCGCATCGCGCATGTTCAGGTGTTTTTCGTTAATCAGCATGGTCTGGTGTTTTTGCCATTCCTGCCAGGCGCGGCGCGATACGTTATCGAAAATTTCCTGGCCTTTTGGTCCCGGAAACGGCGGCGCTGCCAAACCTTCGAGTTCGGTATGGTATTTACGGCAAAGTACGGTGCGCGTCATGTTGATAGCTCTTCGCTTGAGAAGCGGGTCGCTGGCAGTTGCTGGCTTTGGTTAGCTGCAGAACTATCGATCGCTTTACGTTGCAGGGCGAATTGCGCCAGCAACTTGCTTACCGGCGCGGGCAGGCCGATGTCAGCGGGATGGTCTACGTTATACCAGAGCCAGTCCGGCGCTTCCATAATTGCCGCCGCGGTTGTGTTAGTTTTTCCGGCGGGTGGCGCAAGCGTGTGCTGGACCGCTGTGATATCGAGGTGAAAGTGGGTAAAGCTGTGGCGCAGCACCGGCCACTCGACGTGACCTTCGCTGTGCGCGCCAAGCAGTGCTTGCAACGGCTGTGTCATTTGTTGCTGCTCCGGCAGCGACCAGAGTCCGCCCCAAATACCAGCAGGTGGTCGTTTGTAAAGCAGTAACTCGCCACGGGCATTTTCGATCATCAACATGCGCGTTTCGCGAAGCGGCAAACTGCGCTTCGGTTTACGTC
>JBATGO010000463.1:0-13012 GCA_049665845.1 Pseudomonadales bacterium
ATTTTCCGCGAGGAATGTGTTGGCCCTGCTAAAATGTTTGCAGCCAAGAAAACCCCGGTGCGCAGATAGCGGCGAGGGATGTGGCGCGGTCAATACGCAATGTTTGTTACGATCGATCAACGCCCCTTTTTTTTGTGCGTAACTGCCCCACAGCATAAACACCACTTTGTCGCATTCACGATTAACCGTACCTATGACGCAGTCGGTAAACTGCTCCCAACCGCGGTTGGCGTGGGATCCGGCACGACCAGCCTCGACCGTAAGCACGGCATTCAGCAACAGTACGCCCTGGCTGGCCCAGCGCTCCAAATTGCCGCTGGCAGGTATTGCAACGCCAATGTCGTCGTGCAATTCCCGAAATATATTTTGCAGCGACGGCGGGATGCGAAGCGCGTCGGGCACACTGAAACACAGTCCATGTGCCTGCCCTGGGCCGTGATAGGGATCCTGGCCCAGTATCACAACATTGACATTGTGCAGCGGCGTGCTGTTCAAGGCATTGAATATCTGGCTACCGCGGGGAAAAATAGTCTTTCCACTGTTTTTTTGCTCTCTCAGGAATACAGCAAGCGCTTGCATATAGGGCATATCAAACTCCCCACGCAAATGGCGCAGCCATGTTTCATGCAACTCTATATTTTTCGATGCATCCATCAACTGTTATCTATAATACCCACGCGATGCAATCACATTGTGACAACCGCATTGTGGCAACCGCTGCCTGCCGCAGCGATGAATTTGATTAAAAGAGTGTCGAAATGAGCTACAAAATCCGCAATACGATCGCATTGATGCTCATAGCGATTTCACTGGCATTACTGGTGCCGGGCGTTACGCAACCATTGCTTCAGGTCAAGGTCAGCGCACAACTTCCGATAATCGGATCGCTGCAATTCTACGACGAGACCCAGAGTATCGTCGCGTCGATCCGCGCACTGCTGGACAGCGGCAATACCCTGGTTGGTTTTCTTATTTTTCTGTTCAGCATTGCCGTGCCGGTAATCAAGGCCCTGTTACTTTTCGTTGCCGCGCTGCTGAAAAACCCTTCTGCCAAAGTCGCGCTGCATAAATTCGTCAACACCATCAGTAAATGGTCGATGGCCGATGTGTTTGTCGTGGCAGTATTTATGGCTTATTTGGCAACCGGTTCAAATAGCTATGTCGATGCGCTTTTACATCCGGGCTTCTATTATTTTCTGTCCTACTGCGTTGTCTCGATTCTTGCTACGCAACTTTTACGTTTTTCACCTGAGCAGCCTGCCAGCCCGGCAGCACTGGCTAACAATCAGGACACTGCAACCGCAAATGGCCTGTCAGCCAACAAATAGCCTTTGCAATACAATGGCAATAGCACCATCTAAGGCAGCCGTGCATCACACCACTCGAGTACATCCTGCATCACCTGCTCCCGCTCCGGCTCATTGAATATTTCATGATAGAGCCCAGGATAAATCTTCACCTGCTTGTCTGCGGAACAGACCCATTCGCAAAGCAGGCGTGAACCTTCAGGCGCGGTAAGCTTGTCGTCGCCGCCATGCAATAGCAGTAATGGCAAGGATATGTTTTGTGCCTGCTGCTCGAGGCGCTGCATCGCATCAAACATCTCCACTACCAGGCGTGCACTGATTTTCCCGGTATAGACCATCGGGTCGGCGAGGTAATGCGTGACCACTTGCTCATCGCGGCTCACACCCGCAGCGTCAAGCTTCAACACACCGAAACGCGGTGCGAACCTGGCCACGAGGCGCAATATCGCCAACTGCCAGGCCGGCGGCTGCGCATCACTTCTAACTGCAGGGCCTGAAAGCACGCAGGCACAAAAATCTCGCTGCTCCTTAAGAACGTAACTTGCTGCGATCAGCCCCCCCATCGAATGCCCAAGCAAAATCATCGGCAAGCCGGGATGCTCCCGAGCGATGCGCGCATGAAACGCTTTGAAAGTATCGAGATAGTCGTCGAATCGATCGATGTAGCCTGTCCTGCCATCGGAGCGCCCATGCCCCGGATGATCAAGTGCAGCAACCGCATAACCATGCCGGTTAAAAAATTCAGCAAAAGCACTGTAGCGTGCGCTATGTTCCGCCAGGCCATGCGCTATCAGGATAATCGCGCGCGGTTGCTCGGGGCGCCAGGCCTGATAGTAAATGTTTGCACCTGAAGGCGCCGCGAAGGTCGTTTCGATATGCGCCATTAACCGGGCTCCGACTCCGCGCCGGCAGTGATACGCAGCAAGCCACGATAGGCCTGTTTGGCCGTGCCCCCCTCGCAAACCACGCGGTAGACATCGCGCGCGATCGGCATATCGATTTCGTATTGATCAGCCATCGCAATGACCGCAGGAATACTTTTTACTCCCTCGGCCACCATAACCATTTCCTTGATAATTTCGTCAATCTTGCGCCCCCTGCCAAGCTCAACGCCAACATGACGATTACGGCTCTGCGCGCTGGTGCAGGTTGCAATCATATCGCCCATACCGGCCAGGCCCGCGAAAGTCTCAGCGCAGCCTCCCATGGCCACACCCAGCCTGGAAACCTCGGCCAGGCCGCGGGTTATCAGCGCCGCTCGGGTATTGTCGCCTGCGCCCTGCCCGTCTCCCATGCCCACAGCAATCGCGATAACATTTTTAAGTACACCACCGAGTTCACAGCCGATCACATCGTGATTACTGTACACGCGAAACAGGCCACTGCGAAACAGCTCCTGCAATTTGTGTACGATAATCCTGTCGTCCATTGCGATCACGCTGGCAGCAGCCTGCCCGGCCATGATCTCCCGCGCCAGGTTCGGGCCCGTAAGCACGCCAACCGGGTGACCGGGCAACACTTGCTGGATGATTTCTGTCATACGCAAATTGGTAGCTTGCTCGAGACCTTTGGTCAGGCTGATTATTGGCACCCAGGGCCGCACATACTTGCTCGCTTCTACAAGTACCTCACGAAAATTTTGCGAGGGAATGCCCATAACCAATACGTCGATATCCTGCAGTGCTTCCCGCAAATCGGTGGTTGCGCGCAAACGTTTCGGCAGCTTTGCATCGGGCAGGTATTTGGAATTACTGTTTTGTTCGTTAATTTCCCTGACTGCCGCTTCGTTGCGCGCCCAAAGAACGACATCAGTATTGCGCGCGACCAGAGCTGCTACCGTAGTGCCCCAGGACCCGCCGCCCAATAATGCAACTTTTAAATTCATGGTGACCCCCGGTGAAAACTGTGCCACCAGCAACTAACGCAGTAGCGCGGTGCTGCGAATCGTATCTATGCGACGACACAATTCACGCATGGCCTGGCTCATTTTAATTCTTCTTTCAGTAAGAGTCAGGGCAGCTGGCTCATCCATTGCTCCTGATTCAGCGAGTCGATCCTTTTCAGGTGCCGGGGCCGTATTTGTTTCGCTTTCGCAAACCAGGCCCTGGTTTGCCATCAACTTGTAGGCATTTTCAAACATGAGTTTGCCTATCGATGCCTCACTGGTTATGCGTTGCTGCAAATACGCCTGTCGCGCATAGGCCAGCCCCTGTTTTACGCACTCCTTGATTTCCATTGCCCTGGTCTCGCCCGCTCTCGCCAGTACGTCTGCTATGACTCGATACGCTTCGATAAAAGGCAGCAGCGCCGAGTGCGCGACCAGCGGCCTGCAGCCCAATAAAATCTTTTGTGCTGCAGAACCGGACTCCATCAGTCGCGCTTCCCATTGCGGATAATAATGAGCCAATTCCTGATTGACCTGTTTGCGGAACTCTTCTATGGGTGTGTAGAAAAATTCAAACTTGAACAAATCGCGCAAGCGATCCGCTTCCTGCCAAAAACCATCCAGCCCGACTTTGGGGTCGCTGGCAACGTACAACATCGCAAGCTCGATAATGGCCTTGTTAACAAAATGGTGGATAACCGTGTTGCGATAATAACCGGCCGTGGCATGTTGCTGCGCGGCAATAGAAAACACCTCTTCCGGACCGCCGTCATAACGCGTAACCAAACCTTTGCTGACCAGTAACTTCAGTAGATTCTGATGTGCCACCTTGTGGTCCGGTTCAAGGCTTGAGGATACCGGTACATTGCGCTGCATGGCCCACTCCATAATCGCATGCAGGTCAATGGACAGCTCCTCGGCCGTGAGCGCGCGGGGTGCAGCGCCTAACAGGATCATGGTAATGACCGAAGGCAAGGTAAGCGGCGTAACCTTATTCACTTCAACACCAACCTGGAACGCCACTTTCTGCAGTGCCAGAGTATCGTCGGGTGATGGCGCATTTTCGATTACAACCGGCTCGCCGAAATTTACATAGATGCGGCCGAGTGGCTGGCGCAATCCACGCATGTAGTTGATAAACCAGCGCAAGCTCTCGGGCTGCTTCTTGCCACCTGCCTGCTCGTAGGTATAGTCATCGACATCGCCGATCAGGTCGTAATTGATCGCAATAGGAATAAAATGCAGGTTACGCGTACCGCTGCTGTGAGCGGCTTCGATTACATACTTGAACAAGCCATAACGCGGCGGCATCAGCTTGCCCACCCTCGAGCGGGTGCCCTCGAATGCCCATGACAGCGGAAAGCGTTTTTCCAGCAGATAGGCGATGTATTGCCGCAGTATTAATTTATACAGCGGGTCATCCTGGAAACTTCGCCGGATAAAAATTGCGCCAGCACGCTTGGCCATGTAACCAAGCCCCGCGAACGCCATGTTAATACCGCCAAGCACGTGCGGCGCGGGAAAATCATTGTCGTAAAATAAGGAATAAATGGAAAATCCATCGACGTGCGTTTTGTGCGTCCACACCAGCGCAGTGGGATAATCGCGGACCAGCTGGCGCACGCGCTCCAGACCCTGCTGGTCGACCGCCATCTCCGACTCATAACCCAGTGACATCAGCTTGCGGTTAAACGCCGCCATCACATCGATCCAGAACGACCGTGGAATCGAGATTAACTCCTCCATGATCTGCTGCGCTTCCTGCTGCAGGTCTTCCATCGCGCGACCGGTTTCAGTCGAAATATCCTGCAAAGCCGCTTTATATTCCGGTATGTGCCTTAGGTTGGAAGCAACGCGACGCGGCACCCGATAACGGTTACCACGCAATCGGCGTTCGGCCAATTCCAGTGCGATCCCGGCCTGGCCCGCGACGAACTCACAAAATTCAGGCTGGGTAAAAGTCTCACCGTGTCGCTCGCGGATGCGCGCTTCGAGTTCGCCTATCGTTGCAGATTCCGCGACAAGCACTTTTACGCGTTCGTCGCCACTGCGAAGGTAACGACGCGCACGCCAGCGGCCCGGCCTGCGCGGGTCGCCAAAAAGCAGATCACGTATACGTGGGGAGTGATTTTTATGGTTTAACGAACGCAGCCAGGCGACACGCAGTGGCACCACCGGCGTATGCTCCCCGGCAGCGAGGAACTCGCAGAGGTTTTCACTGGGTATATTTTCCTGGTTGCGGAAAATGGGTAGTACTGTAGTGAGAATCCGGCCTTCGTACTGGGCAACCGTGCGCTGCTCTTCAATGAACTCACGCAATAATTCAACTTCAATATCCAGTGCCGCATCGAGAATAAAAAGAATTGGCTGCTTTGCGCTATCTGGCCATTTGATGGGATTCACAACCGGGCGTTCCGCGGGCGATATCAAGCGCCCGATTGTCCGGAAGAACCAACAACCTTTTCTCTATCACTTTTTGAGCCCGCATTCCTTGCATCGCGCGGACTTATTTGCGCAACACCCTTGCCACTATCGGTAAGCGAGTCCAGCTTGGATTTCAAACTTGCACTTTGGCGAGGTGCGCCCGCAGGGGCCTTGCGGCCCGACGTAGCGGCTGTGGCTTGTTTGGCAGATAACGATGCGGGGCTCCGACCGCCACCCGGTGAAGCAGGCGGTTTGCCTTTGCCGGTTACCTTCCGCTGCGTCGATTTTGACCTCGATGAAGAGACCACGCTACTCGCGCCCGGCGGGTCTTCAGGCTGGCCCAGCGCACGCTGGAACATGCAGCGCACTTCATGCACGTGCTGGTTGATGGTTTCACGCTTCCACTGGTCGGTTTGGACGGGCGGCAATACTTCCACCTCAACCGTTGCAGGGTGAAAGACAAAGTCGCCCTTGGGTGCGCTGTCGAGTGCGTTATGAATGACAACCGGCACAATCGGCACACCAGCTTGCATAGCAAGATGGAACGCGCCTTTTTTGAACGGTGCGAGCTTCGGCGAAACTGTGCGCGTGCCCTCCGGCGCTATAACCACCGACTTGCCTTCTTTGCATATCACGTCGACCAACGGCCGCATGGCCTCGATCGCGCTACCCGAATTCGCCCGATCGATCAAAACCGTGCCCGCCATCTCCATGACCCGGCCTACCAGCGGGATTTTGCGGATCTCCTGTTTACCAACGCCGGCGATATCGCGACGGAGCAAACTGATCATGATCACGACATCGGCTTTGCTCTGGTGATTAAAAATAAATACGGCGGGACGGTCCGACCAGAGATGCTCCTCACCCTCGATTTTAAGATTCAGGCCGATCAAGGCACTGGCGGTTTCTGCAAACAGCGTCGCGGAAAAATTTTGCGCCCTGCGCCGCGAACCGGTTAGCGCCCAAATCGGCAGGCCTGCGGCAAACGAGCCTACCAGGCTGCCTGTCGCTGCAATTGCCCGAGCGAAGTCGGTAATGCCCGGGCGCCCCCGACTGGCGAAACGGCGAACTGGCCAGCCACTGCGCTCGGCGATTGCGGTGAGTTTGCGATTCGGGTTCAGTGGCCGTGGCTTGCCAACAGCTTTGAGCAACTCGATGTCATCGTGGCTGTCGGAATAGAAAAAGGTTTCCGCCAGGTCCACACCATAGCGCGTTGCCAGGTCTTTTGCCGCGGTGACCTTGCCCGGACCAAAACAGGTCGGGCGTTCAACCGCACCCGTGAACTTGCCTTTTTTAACCTCGAGTCTTGTGCAGAGCACATTATCGACACCCAGATTTTTTGCCGCAGGCTCAACCTGGTAAGGAAGCGCAGAGGAAATAATCGCGACTGTGTGCCCCTTGCGTTGATGCGCCTCGATCAGGGCACGACTTTCCGGGTAAATCAGCCTGGCAATATATTTGTCATGCAGTTGCTGCGCGAACTCGATATAATTTGCTTCGGACATACCGCGCATGAACTGCGCGGTAATAACCATCATCGACGAGAAACCGATACTGCCGAGACCGAAACTGGTCATCGCCGCGGCGACTTCGGCCAATTCCTTTGCCGTCACGTCGCCGCGCTTGACCTGCTCACGCATGAACGTAAACGCGGAGTAGCCGTAAATAATAGTGCCATCGAAATCGAAGAAGGCGCCAATATGCGGCCCCGATTCGCTGGTTTCTATTTCGGCGATTACGTCTTTATGTACTGTCATTGCCCACCACCTCAAAGTGAGCAACGAGTTTACCGTATTTACAGCGCGAGTTCGAAGAATAATCGGCGGTCGTTGCTGCTTTGCACGCAGGAAGGGGCGGTGCCAATGCGTTGATTGACGCATTTTTCGGCAGCCTGCCGCGAACACCAGCGGACCAGTAACAGGACTCGCCGGTCGCCGCCTTCAACCCTTCAGCGAACGGTAGGCAGCCAGCGCTTCGTCTCTGGAGGCCTTCAAATCGAGGATAGGCAGCGGATAATCCTTGCCCAGCTCGATGCCGGCAGCGTCCAGCTCCGGTTGGGATGCGAGCCAGGGCTGGTGCAGTGCCTTGCCCTGCAAGCCCTCAAGTTCGGGGCAGTAACGCTTGATGTATTCGCCCTGCGGGTCAAATTTTTCGCTCTGCAACACCGGGTTAAAGATCCTGAAATAAGGTGCTGCGTCCGCCCCGCAGCCAGCTACCCACTGCCAACTCGCGCTGTTGCTCGCGAGGTCGGCATCGACCAGGCAGTCCCAGAACCACGCTTCCCCGTGGCGCCAGTGCAGCAACTGGTTCTTGACCAAAAAAGAGCCCGTGATCATGCGTACACGGTTGTGCATGTAACCGGTTTCCCACAGCTCACGCATGCCCGCATCAATAATCGGGTAGCCGGTCTGGCCGCGCTGCCACCTGGAAAGCTCTCGCTTCGCATTGCGCCACGGGAAATTTTTATACACCGGATTGAAGGGCTTGTCGGGCAGCGTCGGCCAGTGATAGAGCAAATAGTAGGAAAATTCCCGCCAGCCGAGTTCGCTGCGAAAATGTTGCAGGTCGTCCGAACCGCGATGCGCTTCTTCACGCGCAACACGATGCCAGACTTGCTGCGGCGAAATTTCGCCGAAATGCAAATGCGGGGAAAGCCTTGAAGTGGCGCGGATCGCGGGGAAGTCCCTGCCCTTTTTGTATTGGTGCAGGTTATCCTCGACGAATGTCTCGAGCAATTCCTGCGCCGCCATCTCGCCGACCCGCCAGGCACGTCGAATACTTTCATCCCATCGAATCTCGGGCTGTAATGCCAACTCGTCCAGCGAACATTCACCGGGCAGTGCACTGACTTTGCTGTATGAAAAACGGGGCGGACGCGCAACCGGCTGGCGTGGCTCGCTTGCACCCAGGCAACCTTTTTTGTAGAACGGCGAAAAAACCTTGTAGGGTGTGCCGTCTTTTTTGCTGATCGTCCACGGCTCCCATAGTAGTGTGCCGTTGTGGCTATATGCCTCTGCGCCAGCAGACTGCAGATGTTTTTTTATCTGTGCGTCGCGCGCAATGCGCCAGGGCTCGTAGCAGCGATTCCAGTGCACTTCGGCGGTATCGCATTGCCCGATTAAAGCTTTGATAATTTCGCGCGCGTCCCCTGCGAAAAAGCGCAGATGGCCGCCCAGCGACTGGTTGAGTTTTCTTAGCGAATCGTGCAGCCAGACACGACTCGCCGCCCCCATTTTCCAGTTGCCCGCGTTTTCATCGTCGAGAATATAAATCGGCAGTAACTTGCCCGCAGCGTTCGCCTTGCGCAGCGCCGGATTGTCCGCAACGCGCAGGTCCTGGCGAAACCACATAATTGACGTTCTATCGACGCTTGCATTCATTCGAGTTGGTAAACCGGCAAGAGTGCTGTTGAAGGTTTATGGAGTGCATAAAGCGGCCCACGCTACGGGCCATGAACGCTGGCGCTACTCGGCATAGCGATAACGAATATACACGTTCAGCGCTTCGCCCGAATTATTCTTTATATTGCTCAAACCCGCATAAGCGAGCAGCTGGCGCGATTCGTTGGCATAAGTCAGGTAAATCGGTTTGAGCAGCATCTGCGCCAGCCACCCCCGGGCATCGAGCTTGAAACAGACCCTGGCCTGGGTGGCCGGCAGGGCCTGTGTAAAAGTACCCTCAAATTGCTCGCTGCGTTCACAGTAGGAGAGTGCAACCTGCTCGATGTTCAGCCTGACGGTACGCCCGCGTGCGGGTACCGCAAAATCAAATTGCAGGCGCTGCCCTTGCTGCAACCGGTTCCATTGCCCGCGCACAAACGCATCGAAACCCGCATCGATGACCAGTTCCGCCGAATCCGGCAGTACCGACTCCGCATCCACCAGCAATTCGTGACCGGGGAAATCAAGGGTTGGCGACGCGTCCTCATTCACCACCTTCGCAGCGACAAGCTCATTGGCCTGCACAAGCTGTTCGCCGACTTCATCGGTGACGACATCACCGCCGGAAACATTCTCCACAACGCCACGCTGGAACAACCACTGCTGTTCACGCCGCTTGGCAACCAGAACACCACCGGTGCGAAAATCGACCTGGCTGAATTCCGGTGTGATAACGGAGCGACCGCCGAGCAATCTTTTCAACACCAGCAACTGGCCATCCCCGCCGCGATACTCCACATCGTGAGTGTCGTTGATTTCATCAATCTTGTGGAATTCCCTGTACAACAGTTTGGTATTGTCCAGGTCAAAAGCTTCACCGATCATATCGTGCCCGCGTGATGGCGCTTCGGCGAGCGTTATTGCATGCGCATTCGCGGTCCATGCTGTCGCGAACAATGCGACTGCGATTGACGCCAGCGCGCGCGCCGGGCCGTGCTGTAATCGGCAGCACAGCGCTGCCCAAAACCATTTCATGTGTAAGATCCTCGGGTAAAAACCCGCTATTGCTTTATCCACGTTCAACAAGCCCCTCGCGACTCAACAAAAACCGTTCCCGGTTGCGCACCGCCAGCCATGCCAGTAGCGGCAACACCAGTGCCCAGCTTGCGCCAACCATCGCAATCGAGCGCCACAGCGGCTCCGCAAGCGCGAAGTCGGTCAGCCTGGTTCCCGCGTAGTAACTCAAAGGTACGAGGAGAGCGCCGACAAGCACTGACAACAGCAAGCGATTTTGCAACCAGGCCATGGAATGGTTCAGCGTTGTCGAGAACGCCACCCAAAGGCATAAAAGCCAGGCCGGCGGCATTACACTGGCGTCCGGCGCAATCAAAACACCAGACTGCAACATCATTGCATCGACAAAAAAACCGATTACCAGTGCCTGCAATGCCAGAACCAGTTCTCGCCAGTCTGAACTGACGAAACGAAAATGCGCGAGCAACAGCGCCAAGGTCGAGAAAAGCGCAACCACGTTGCCGCCCAATACACACAGAAGCCACACGGCATTGAACAACAGCGCATTGGCAATGTTTTTTTGCAAGGCGTTCACCTCGGGGAATTTGTCATCATTGCTGCAAAGCAAGGCCGAACCCGGCGCAAAATTTGATTATTTTTTAAACGAAGCTTGTCTTGGACTAACGCGCCGTTTACGACCTGTCACACCACTTTATACGTTGTCCTGAGTGCCACAGATCAACAGGCGCTTGCGCAGTCAACCCGCGGCCATCATGCCTTTTCAATTATCCGGGTTGATCCCGATTTCGCTGGCGCGCGTAAAAGGCCCTGTGACACGAGTATCGCGCTAACAAACGGCAAGGCGAGGCAAATCGACATGGTAGAATCCGCAGTCAATTCGTCACCAGACGACATGCGACAACCCTCCGGGCCCAGATCGGTAGATGTGCGGCAATTCAGGGATAGCAATCGAAAACGAGGAACCATGCAGGCTGACGATGCCAACAAAGAGCGCGCCATAGACGAGTGGGCGCCTCTCATGCCCCGCATAGCAGAGCAGCGCGACCGGCGCGCATTCGCCGAGCTCTTTGCGCATTTTGCGCCGAAGGTGAAAAGTTTCGGCATGATGCTGCGATCCCAGTACACATCGCCCGAGATGGCAGATGAACTGGTTCAGGACGTGATGCTGAAAGTATGGATGAAGGCTGGGTCCTTCAACCCCGAGAAAGCAAGTGTCAGCACCTGGATTTTCACCATCGCAAGGAACTGCCGTACCGACTACCTGCGCAAGCTGAAACGTATTGACTCGCCCTTGACCGCCGATGATCTCTGGCCAATGGCCGAAGAGGAAGCGCCTTATGCCTCGCTGGAGCAGCGCCGGGTCGAGAAAACCATTCGCGGGGCCATCGAGGCCTTGCCGGCCGAACAGGCAGACGTGCTTAAACAGATTTATATAGACGGCAAGACGCACTCTGAAGTGGCAGAGGCCTCCGGGCTGCCACTCGGTACCGTCAAATCACGTGTGCGGCTGGCGATGGGCAAGTTGCGCATCAATGTCGGCGAAGAGCTGGCTGAATTTTCCAATGCTTCGATGCTTGAGTCCGACTGATCCAGGCGACTGATCCGTTTCAGCACAGCATGCGTAATTCGTTCATTTTTGTAGCAGGTCAAGATAGATGACGCAGTTTCACCCCGATATAAACTGGCTGGTAGATTTTTCTTCCGGCAGCATGCCCCTCGCGAATGCCCTGTGCGTTAGCGCCCATCTCGAATACTGCGGGCGCTGCCGGCAGCGGGTCGCAGAATTAAACGCGCTCGGCGGCAGCCTGATGAAGAACGGTGCAGGCAGCACAGCTGGCCCCGTCGTCGCTGCCGAAGAGCCGGTAAGCGCGTCGATACTCGACGCGGTTTTCAGTGCTATCGACGCCTGCGAAAATCAAACTGGTGAGGTGCCCGTTGCTGCTGCGCAAACGCCAGCCCCACGCGCGGTGAAAGATTCCTCTGGCGCAACAGGCGGCAAGCTGCCGAGTTGCCTTGACAAGTTGCTGCCGCAAGGCATAGACAAACTCAACTGGCAAAAACTCGGCTCCGGATTGAAAGTAGCGCGGCTCGGCGCGGGTGATGAAAAGTGTGAAGTAGCGCTGCATCGCCTGAGTGCGGGCGGCGGTGTTGCCAACCACGACCATCGTGGCGAGGAAGTCACTGTGGTATTGCAGGGCAGTTTTTCGGACCGGCGCGGCCTTTACCTGCCCGGCGACTTTATTGTCATGGGCCAGGGCGACCAGCACCGCCCTATCGCCAGCAAGGATATGGACTGCCTGTGCCTGGCATCAGTTGAAGCCCCGATTTGCTTTACCGGGCCATTCGCCCGCATGCTCAATCCATTTCTCAGAGTGCAACCCGGCGCCTGAACCCTAACCGTCGCCCGCAACGGGCGGCGACTGCGGGCACCACTCGGTAGTTTTATAACTTCATCATTACACCCCTGTTAGTTACCATAAGCGGTTATCGCTGCCGCGTGATACCCCTACCCAATGCAGCCGGTGCGTCGACCAGCCTTTGCGCCGGACGCAACTGGCGCGACTGTAGTGGCAGGGCCGGCAGCGCGGTCAGGTACTTTCTCTAACAGGTTAAACATGTCCAAACGTCCGCTCTACCTCTCGCTTGCCGGTCCTGCTTTACTGGAGACGCCGCTGCTCAACAAGGGTAACGCCTTCAGCAAGGAAGAGCGCCAGGACTTTAATCTGCTTGGCCTGTTACCGGCAATCATCGACACCATTGATGAACAGAAAGATCGCGCTTACCAACAGTTGAACGCTTTCCATACCAACATGGACAAGCATATCTACCTGCGCAACATCCAGGATACCAACGAAACGCTGTACTACCGGCTGGTTATCGAGCATCTCGAGGAAATCATGCCGATTATCTACACGCCAACGGTAGGCGAGGCCTGCCAGCAATTCTCGCGTATCTACCGGCGCCACCGCGGTGTATTTATC
>JBATGO010000464.1:0-3526 GCA_049665845.1 Pseudomonadales bacterium
GTGCTTATGCGTACATAAACGATTAGTCAATAAAATCATAGGCTTGCCAAGGCTTGCCGCTACGTAAGAAAGCAAGCAGAGTCGGCGGAATAAGGCAATAACAGTACCGGAAGGAAATGAATCACGATGAGTACTGAGAACCTGACATTTTTCGAAAAAGTCTGGAACGAACACGTTATCGAAAATCTTGGCGGCAATGATTTCCTGATTCACATTGATAGGCATTTCCTCCACGAACTGAGTGGCGCTTTGTCACTAAAGGGAATCAAGTCGGCAAACCAAGGTGTAAGAAATGCAAACCTGACCTTCGCTGTACTGGACCATGTGGTGGATACATTTCCCGGCCGAGACGACAATCCTGCGATGCCAGGTGGCGCGGCCTTCATCCGAGAGCTTCGTGAAGGTTGTAATCGTTATGATATTCCACTTTTTGATTTAGAAGATGGACGACAGGGAATCGTCCATGTCGTAGCACCGGAGCTGGGTTTGGCGCTGCCAGGTTGCACATTTGCCTGTGGTGACAGTCATACCTGTACCGTGGGCGGCATAGGCGCTTTGGGATTCGGAGTTGGCCCATCTGACGGAGAAGTAATTCTTGCGAGCCAGTGTCTGACCATGTTGAAGCCCGAAAGTATGAGGGTCAACTTTGAAGGAAAAGTAGCACAAGGCGTATTTGCCAAAGATCTGATCCTGAATCTGATTCGCAATATTTCTGCAGATGGAGGGAGCGGCTATGTGGTGGAATTTGATGGACCGGTAATTCGGTCCATGCCGATTGAAGGGCGCCTGACACTATGTAACATGGCAGCCGAGTTTTCCGCCCGCAGCGGCCTGGTAAGCCCCGATGGCATAACTTTTGAGTACCTGGCAGATAAGCCTTACGCACCCAAAGGCGAGCTCTGGGATGCTGCGGTCGCTCACTGGACTAGTCTAAGAAGTGATCCGGGGGCGGCTTTTCAAAAGGAAGTCACAATTGACTGCACCGACATCGTTCCACAGGTTACCTGGGGTACCAGTCCGGAACACACGATCGGTATCGATGAGCAGGTTCCTTATCCGGATTCGAGGCATTCGGATCAGGTTCGGAAAACCATGCAAAAAGCGCTGCAATACACGGGTCTTCAGCCGGGACAGTCAATTAAGGGTATCAAAATCGATGTCGCCTTCATCGGTTCCTGCACCAATAGTCGCTACAGTGACCTTGAAGCGGCTGCGGCGATTCTCGAAGGGAGGCGAGTTGCGCCGAACGTCAAAGCTATTTGCAGTCCTGGATCGACAGCGGTGAAACGTAGAGCCGAACGTGACGGTATAGCGAAAATTTTCGAGGAAGCAGGATTCGAGTGGCGCGAGTCGGGCTGCTCTCTTTGTATGAGTGGAAGTGCTGGAGGAGAGACTAATCCGCAGGGATCCAGGGTGATTTCATCTACCAACAGAAATTTTGAACATCGTCAGGGCAGGGGGGTAAGTTCTCATCTCGCGAGCCCATCGACTGTCGCCTATTCGGCGATCAAGGGTTACATCGCGGACGTCCGGGAGGTATGCGGCTGATGAAAAAGTTTGTCCGGCTATCGGTCGTGGCAGCGCCATTATTGCTGTCCAACATCGACACGGATGCTATTAGTCCGGGTGACCGTATCCTCCGGGTCAAGAAATCGGGTTTTTCTGATGCCTTGTTTGCCAACTGGCGATTACAGCGTTCAGAAAACGGTACTTATGAGGAAAACCCGGAATTCATATTGAACCAGGAACCATACGACAATGCCGAAATATTGCTTGCAGGTCCAAATTTTGGATGTGGGTCTTCACGGGAAACAGCTGTCTGGGCATTGCGTGACTGGGGCATCAAGGCACTCATAGCTCCTAGCTTCAGCGGAATATTTCTCGCAAATTGTTTCAAAAACGGTCTATTGCCCGTGGTACTAACTTTTGAGCAGATCCAGGCGATTGCCCAACAGGTCGTCGATAGCGGTGGCGAGAGCAAAGTGACTGTTGATTTGGAACAGAAGTTTGTCGAGTCGCCGCTTGGGACCCGCTATCCCTTTTCAGTCAGTGAATATCACAGACAGGTTCTGCTGCAGGGTCTCGATCCGATAACGGCGGCGCTGTTGTACGGTGCGCAGATAGATACTTTTCAGAGCAGGGATAAATTAGCTCGTCCCTGGGTTTATGAGTACCCAACAGTTGAGAGATCTCAAAAATGAGTGCAACACTAAAATCGCAGATCATTTCCTCGGAGCCGCTGTTATTGCCTATCGCTCATGATGCCCTCTGTGCAAGATTGATTGAACGCGCTGGTTTCAAAGCTTATTCCGTAGGCGGTTTTGCTATTACCGGTTGCCAATACGGGCTACCCGACATCGGGGTCGTGAGTTTTGCCGAAATGGTATCAGCCGTACGCAATATTATGATGGGTTCAGACTTACCGTTGTTGGTTGATGCAGACGAGGGTTATGGAGACCTGAAGAATGTGGTTCGAACGGTCGAGACTTACGAGAGTATGGGCGTAGCAGGAATCGTGCTGGAGGATCAGGTAAGCCCAAAACGATGCGGCCATCTACAGGGTAAGGATGTAGTGGATGCGGCGGCGGCAGCTGAGAAGCTTGGCGCGGCACTGCAGGCTCGCAAAAATGATGATTTTGTAATAGTGGCCCGTACCGACTCCTTAGCAATACACGGTATTGACGACGCAATAAGACGTGCCGAACTATACGCCGATACCGGTGCCGATGTGATTTTTGTAGAGGCGCCGGGAACCGTTGATGAAATAAAAATTATTGCTGACCGACTGGCGCACAAAGCACCTCTGTTAATCAATATGGGTGAGGGGGGACGAACGCCTATATTGGATCCGGAAACGCTGGGCAACATGGGTTATTCAGTCATCGTATACCCGTCAACGTTGCTGAATAGGGTGGTAAGAGCGATACAGGACGGACTGGAATCTATCAGTCAAGGTAAGTTCAAGGCGGAAGAGCAGGAGTTGACTGTGAAGGACTTAGCCCAATTGTTCGGCATAGAAAAATGGATCGAAATTGAAACCAACCGATAGCAGATCAATCCACAGCTGAATGTCATGCGCCCCGCGATCAAAGCTAGAGTTTAATACGAAGCCAAAGTCTAACCCGGTTTGGCTGCGCGGTAGTAATGCATGGGCATAATGGTTATCCATGTATCGGCGCCGACAAGCCGCCATCGCATGGTCTATTCGCTGATTAATGCCGCAGCCCCTCGTTCGTTGTTTCCGAGGACGAACGCCTGCTGAAGTTTGTCAGTGGCTTCGCGATTCCAACTAGTCGTCTAAAGAGAATGGCGTGGAGTCCTTGCGGGAGTTTTGCACAAGTTAGCTGAGCACCGTTGTGGTCGGTAGGGCAGTTGATGCAACGGACGCTCCTACGGTTTGTTAATGTTTAAAACTACCTACCAAAAGGTGGGTTAACTTCGAACTTGGCGTTTCCAGGTTCGAGATTCATCGAATTCACGGTTTTCTGAACGCGACAATTTTCGATGAGCTGTTACACGGGAGGAC
>JBATGO010000465.1:0-7172 GCA_049665845.1 Pseudomonadales bacterium
CCCCTGGATAGCTGGCCAGGGGGGGCAAACGGGGCGGGGGTCGGGCTGGATGTCCGGATCGAGGCCTGGGGGCAAAAACGGGTGCTCGGGCGCCGGCCGATTGGGTGTTGCCCCGCTGGGCGGGGGCTGGGCGCCGCCAACGGTGAGGGCCTGGATCCGATTGGTCGATTGGACAGCAGGGGGCTTGCACGTCCTGTTCGGGGCAGGCCCGTACGGTTTTTGATGCGTGTGCGTGAACATCAAGACAAAAGGGCCACAACAAGCCGCGGATATTTTGCAACTATCTTTTAAACTGAGCTGATTTCCCCGTGTTTCACGTGGAACCATCGGGTTTTACGCGAATCAGGCCAGGCGAAACGCTGAATTTCACCAGGCTCAATACAGGTGATAAACAGTTGTGTACCCTGATCTGCGAGGAGGCTGCACAGCCGCCTTTGGTGCTCGCTGTCCATTTCTGCGGGCAAATCGTCTACCAGTAGCAGGCAGCGTCTGCCGGTTTGCGCAGCGAAGCAATGGCTCTGCGCTAATCGCAGCGCGCTGGCCACCAGTTTTTGCTGGCCGCGCGACAGTACCAGCCCCGCATCGTCTCCATGCGCACGAATCTTCAAGTCAGCGCGATGCGGCCCCGCGTGCGTAAGCCCCCTCGACCTGTCTCGCGCCCGACTCTCTTCCAGCGCCTTGCCCAGCGGCTTGTCCGCTTCCCAGCCACGTGAATAATGCAGGCTGATGCCGTCCAGATCACTGAGCTTCGCCAGCATTCGGGTAAAAACGGGTTCAAAATCGCGCAAATAGCGCGCCCTCGCCTTGTCCATCGCTTCGCCGGACTCGGCCAACTCCCTGTCCCAGGGCAGTATCTGCGTTTCGCCACCTCTGGCCCGCAAAATCGCGTTGCGCTGTTTCAGTGCTCGCTGCAAGCGCCGCCACTCCTCGTAGAATCGATGTTCCACGTGAAACACACCCCAGTCGATAAACTGCCTGCGCTGTTTGGGCCCACCTTCAATTAGCAGGTAAGAGGCCGCGTTAATTAATTGCAGCGGCAGAACTCTCGCCAGCTCAACTGCGCTACGTATATTTTCCCCATCGATCCTGATAGTAAATCCGCCGCGTCGTTCGCGCTGCACACCCAGCGCAATTTCGCCGCGGCTTTCCAGTTGCAGTTTGGCGCTCACGGTACAGCTATCACTCTCGCGCTTGATTATCGGTCGTAAAGCCGTACTGCGGAAGGAGCGGGCCAACGCAAGCATATAAATGCATTCGAGCAGCGTCGTTTTGCCGGCGCCATTCTCGCCGTAGATAACATTGATATCGCCGAGATCCACCAGCTTCGCCGCGGCAATGTTGCGCACCGCCGTTACGCTGAGCTCAGAAAGTTTCACGTGAAACATCTCGCGCGCGCAGCTCATCAAACAGCAGTAAGGAAAACAGGTGAGGAAAATCGGTTGATGAATTCAGCAGGACCGAAAACCACGGCCGCGGACCGTGGGCGGGGAAGTGACCATTGGCGAGCACCAGCAAAATGTTGCTTGTGCTACAGCCTCATGGGCATAACGACGTACTCAGCAGCATTCTTGGCATCGCCGTCCTGGATTAGCGCGCTGCTGTTGGAGTCGGACAGCGTCAGCACAACAGTGTCGGAGCTGATCGCACCCAGGACATCGATCAGGTAACTGACATTGAAGCCCATTTGCAAGCTATCTCCTTGATAATCAACAGAAATTTCTTCGCTGGCTTCTTCCTGCTCGGGGTTGTTGGCCTGCACGCCAACCATGCCCTCCTGCAGTGAAAAACGCACGCCGCGAAATTTTTCGTTGGACAGGATCG
The DNA here is from genome assembly GCA_049665845.1 of Pseudomonadales bacterium. GTDB lineage: Bacteria > Pseudomonadota > Gammaproteobacteria > Pseudomonadales > UBA7434 > UBA7434. The sequence goes on from JBATGO010000465.1 coordinate 1,822, forward strand.
CGGTGCGGCCCAGCGCATCGCGCAGCTGCTGCCGATCGGCGATGACTTTCTTGTCGCCACCCTTGGGCAGCACGCGCTTGTAATCGGGAAACTTGCCGTCGACCAGCTTGGAAACAAACACCAGGTCTTCGCTGGTTGCGGAAATATGATTGCCGCCGAATTCGAGCTCGATCGTGTCAGACTGGTCTTCATCTGCCAGCAGGCGCGCCAGTTCGAGCACGCCCTTGCGCGGCACAATGACCTGCTGCAGTGGCTCTCCGGAAGATTTCGCCAGCTTGATCGCGGCAATGGCGAGGCGGTGGCCGTCGGTAGCAACCGCACGCAATACCTTGTCGTCGATTTCCCAAAGCATGCCGTTGAGATAATAGCGAACGTCCTGCTGCGCCATTGAAAACGCCGTTTTGTGAATCAGCGCGGCCAGCTCTTTTTGCGACACGGTGACAGCAAAGCTTTTTTGATCACGCTGGACATTGGGAAAATCCTTGGCTGAAAGCGTAGCGAGCGCAAACTTACTTCGCCCCGACTGGACCAGCACGCGAGTGTCCTCGCTGGAAAACCTGATCTCGCTGGATTCAGGCAGTGACTTACAGATATCGAGAATTTTGCGTGCGGGCACGGTAATCGAGGCCTTGCTCGCAGCGTCACTGTCGACCGTAAGCTGGGCACTGAGTTCAACCTCGAGGTCAGTGCCGGTAATCGTCAGCTTCTGGCCTTTCAGTACAAAAAGCATGTTGGCGAGAACAGGCATGGTGTTGCGGCGCTCGACCGCTCCCGCCACGATAGACAGGGGTCGCAGCAGGGTTTCTCGCTGGACGGAAAATTTCATCAGCCATTTACCTCGATATAGCCCGGATCGGATACAGCTGTGGCGGCGGGCATTGCCCTGGCTTGCACCCGCATTGCGCTAACGCCGACCGAAACTGCCTGTTGTTTTCTTTGCGCGCGCTGTTGTGTACGGCAAGACACTTACGACAGCGTATTTTGGCTCGCCTGCCATTTAATCACGGGCATCGATCAGCTCGCCAGCTTGCGGCGCAAATTCCTATAATCCTCACGAATATCATTGCTCTCTTCGCGCAGTTCGCTGATCTTGCGGCAGGCATGCAGTACCGTGGTGTGGTCGCGCCCGCCAAACGCATCGCCAATTTCCGGCAGGCTGTGGTTGGTTAGCTCTTTCGCCAACGCCATCGCGATCTGGCGAGGCCTGGCTATGGAGCGATTGCGGCGCTTGCTCATCAGGTCGGAGACCTTGATATTGAAATATGCTGCTACGGTGCGCTGGATGTTATCGATGCTGACCTGTTTGTCGTGCAGCGCCAGCAAGTCTTTCAGCGCCTCCTTGACCAGCTCGACTGTCACCGGCTTTTTATGGAAGTTGGCGCTCGCTATGACGCGCTTCAACGCACCCTCGAGTTCGCGAACATTTGACCGCACGCGCTGTGCCATAAAAAAAGCCACTTCCTGCGGCATCGGCACGCGTGCTTCTTCCGCCTTGTGCATCAGGATAGCGGCACGCGTTTCGAGTTCAGGCGGGTAGATCGCAATCGGCATGCCCCAGCTGAAACGCGACTTGAGCCGATCGTCCACACCATCTATCTCCTTCGGGTAGCGGTCGCAAGTCAGGATCATTTGCTGGCCGCCCTCGAGCAACGCATTGAAGGTGTGGAAAAACTCTTCCTGCGAACGCTCCTTGTTGGCAAAAAACTGTATGTCATCGATCAGTAATGCATCCACCGATCGATAGAATCGTTTGAAGTCATTGATCGCATTCAGCTGCAGCGCCTTGACCATATCTGCTACAAAACGCTCCGAGTGCAGATAGACGACTTTCGCATTGGGCCTTTGTCGCTTCAACTCATTACCGACAGCATGCATCAGGTGTGTTTTACCAAGCCCCACATCGCCGTACAGAAACATCGGGTTATAAGAGCCGCCGGGGTTTTCCGCGACCTGTTTCGCCGTAGCGAGTGCCAGCTGGTTCGACTTGCCGACAATGAAGTTGTCGAACTGGTAGCCGGGAATAAGGTTGTGCTGGTGGCCGCGGGTTTGTTCCTGCGCTGCCACGCGGCGCTTTTCCGCAAGCTCGCCGGCATCGCTGCTGCGCGCCTGCAAACCGTTAGCGCGTCCGGCAGGATAATCATTGATAGCCGTGTTGCGCTGTTGGGTGCTGCGCTGTTGGTAGCCAGGCGACGCCGCAGGCGAACGCACTTGCGGCGCTGCATGCGATGTGCCGTGTGAGGCTGTCTGTGCAGGATACGCCTGCAGCCCAACCCAGTCTCGTTGTGGAAGGCTTCGCTCTGCTTCGCCAACAGCCGCGACCGGCTCCGCCGTGTAGGCTTCTGCAAACGGCTTATGGACCGACGACGCATCGACCACGCCGATACAGACTTCAGCTGATTCCCCTGCACATACGCTTCTCAACGCGTCTTCTATCTGGCCGAGATATTTTTCGCTAACCCAGTCGCGAATGAAACGGTTCGGTGCCAACAGCTCCAGCGACAACAGGCCATCGCTCGACTGCTCGCTGGCTGCCAGCGGTTTTATCCAGGTGTTGAATTGCTGGTGTGGCAAGGTTTCCTGGAGACGCATCAGGCAGTCGTGCCAACTGCGCTGGGCCTGCAAGTGGTGACCGGTGGAATGAGGCAAGGTAGGTAACTCCCGAAATGAACCCGCCGCTGCGGGTGCTGTTGTTATCGATTTAAGCCGTCGTTGCTTAACATTGTTTTTTCTTAACGCTGTCGTTGCTTTGCGCTGTATTCGCTTTACTCTGCAGCAAAGAGCTCTGCAGCAAAAGCATCTGCGGCGACAATCAATGTTGCGACTGCCGCAGTTACCGAAGTAAGTGCTTACTGCAGGAAAATCTTTTTGCCAGGCCTGTTGTGCCCTCTCGCGCCCGGCCTCAGTGGCCAGGCTTGATCCGCCCCGCTGCCGCCATCTAACAGGGGCTGGCCAAATTAAAGAGACAAAACGGCCCCGCACCGTGAAGGCTGCGGTTTTTGGCGCAGGCACTACGGCGATCATTTTTTGTACATAAAGTCGAATTGCCGGGCAATCAGGGGAGCCCCTGGGGCCGGCTTCGTACATCGTTTGCAACCTCTCCGACGCGGTATCTGCGCTGTATGCGGGCGAAGATTTTTGCTACCTTCGGCTCGCTGCAGCATGTTCCGCGGCAAGCAACGCGCGAGAGCGACAGTGCCGGAGCGGGGGCGATTATAGCGGTAGTTTCGAACGCTTATCCACACTCGCGAGAGATATTTTTAGCAGCCGTTTTTTTCGCCAAACGCTGTTTTTTCCTATATATATCAGATTGTTAAAATACCTGTCTTATTTGAAGTGTGACTGAAATAAATTTCAAGTTGCTGCGGGCCGAAAAGTTATAAACATGTTGTCAAAGTGTGCGCAGCCGGTCGACAAACGGTGGATAAGTCGCGCAACTGCAGCCCGTGCTGTCGCCCCCGGTTGGGTGTCACTGCGCCTAAGGCACAGGCGCTTGCTGCGAAAAAAAGGTCGCCGGCGGCCGTGGGCGACAGCGCTGTTGTCCACAGGCGCAGCTCACTGCTATGCAGCGTGCGCAGTCGTAATGGCAATATTCCCGCCAGCCATCGCACCGCAACCTCCCCGGCCAACAGATTACCTGCGAACCGGCACGAATTCGGCCCCCGCTGACATTGAACAAGTGCTTGAATTTGCGTAGAATCGCGCGCCTTTTGGCGTTTGGCGGCTTGTCGTAGCACGCTCATTCAGCGACAGGGGCCACAGCGCAACAGCAACCGGCACAGGCGACGAGTACAGACCATGAAAAGAACATTCCAACCCAGCAACCTCAAGCGCAAACGAACGCATGGCTTTCGCGCGCGCATGGCAACCAGGTCCGGACGCCAGCTGATCAACCGGCGTCGTGCGAAAGGCCGCAAAAGACTGAGCGCCTGAACGCAGCCCGCCGCGCCTGGCTGCAACAACGGTTCAACCGCGTGTTGATGGTTCGCCCGTCCAGACTGCCGAAGGCACTGGATGGCAGCGACTTGTACCGCTGGCACGCAAGCTTTGTTGCAGTCCTTCCAGCATTTAATGCAGTCCTGTCCACGTGCGCCCGTTTACTTTTCCCAAAAACCGGCGCCTGCTCAACAAGCAACAGGTGCAGGGCGTCTTTGACAACGTGGATTGCAAACAGGGCAGCAAGTACTTTACGTTCCTGAGCTGCAAGAACCAGCTGGCGGTATCCAGGCTCGGTATCATTGTCGCGAAAAGGCATGTCAAAACCGCAGTAGGGCGCAACGCGATCAAGCGGCGAGTCCGCAATACTTTCCGCCTCACTCTACCGGTTAACGCTGCGGGACCTGAACCCTTCGATGTGCTCGTTATTGCCAGGCCCGACTGTGCCAATCTGCCGCGCGAGAAAATTACTGCAGAGCTGAATCGCCAGTGGGCAAAACTGATTCAAAAACGGCAGTCCCGTCACGCTGCTGCAGCGACACCGACGCAACCATGAGCGGCGCAAGCTACAAATGGGCTACAAACGGGGCAAAAACAGGGCTACCACAGCGACAGCACCCGGTATGAATACTGAAACGCACACAGCGCAGAAAAAAAAAGGGCCACTGCCAACGCTCGCGATCGGCGTATTGCGCGGATACCAGCTCACCATCAGCCCGCTGCTGGGGCCTCGCTGTCGCTTCTACCCCAGCTGTTCCAGCTATGCGATTGAAGCCATCACTACACACGGTTTGCTAACCGGGGCAGGCCTCGCCTGCAAGCGTGTAATGCGCTGTCATCCCGGAAATCCAGGCGGTATTGACGAAGTCCCCGCAGTGCAAAAGCCTGTCCCCGGTCAAACCGAATCACCGATCGATGCGCAGCGCAATAGAAACCGCCAAGGAAATATCAACGCAACATGAACCAGACGTTAGCCAAGTACGCGCTGTACGCAATCATTGCAGGCCTCACGATCCTGCTGCTCGGTGAGTGGAACCGATTTTCAACCGCTTACGATGCGGAGCAGGAAGCTGTACAACGCGCCATGCAGCAGGCGCCGCTTGACCCGGCTTTGCCCGGTATAACCAGCCAGTCAGTCGTGTCTGGTGTAGGTGACACGGCAGATGCAGGCGCACCGCAAATCCCGGTGCAACAAGCAGCTGGTGTTCCTGCCGAACCGGCAGTGTCACTTGCGAATACCAGCACTCGAACCATAAGCGTACAAACCGATACGCTGCGCGTGCTGATCGATAAGCTTGGTGGCGATATCATCGAAGTCGCGCTACTGAAGCATCTCACCACGCTGGAGGATGATGCCGAGCCGTTGCGTCTGCTGGAAAAAAATCGCCTGCGAATTTACACCGCGCAATCCGGCCTGA
>JBATGO010000466.1:0-1624 GCA_049665845.1 Pseudomonadales bacterium
CTGTTATGCGGGGCGCACGCTCGACCATGACAGCTTGCTACAATATATCGCCAGCTATCGTGAGCACTGCGGCTTTCATGAACAAACCATCGAGCAGATATACTGTGACCTTTCAACATTGCAGGCAATCGACTGGGTCGCGGTATTGGGGCGCTATACGCGTCGTGGCGGCATCGCAATCAATGTGTTGCGTGCAACGCCCGGACACGAGCAGGTTTTAACCGCGCAAGCTAACAACATGTTACCCGGGCAGTAGCACCCAGCGTTAATTCATTATGACGATATCAGCATCAATGCTTTTGCTGGCCAGCGGGTTCTGGCTATTCCTGCTAGCCGGTTGCGTCGTGTTCGCGTTGTTCGCGGCAAAACAGAGGAAGCGAGCGGAAGAGGCAGAAGCGGCACTGGACGCGCAGCAGGTTCGCCAAGACGATGCCGCGCAAACCGTTGCCGGTGATGCCTTTGCTGCGGCGGACGCGGCTGCAGAAATCGATATGTACCGCGACCAACTCGAACGTTTGCGCGACCAGTTGCGCGCGAGCGAAGGGCAGGTAGACAAGTTGCGTGAAGATATTGAACAGGCAGAAGCGACTGCTGCGGCACGGCAGGGAAGTGTCGATTCGCTGGAGGCAGAGCGCGATATGCTGAAGCGGCAGATAGAAAATCTCTCTGCAGGATTGTCGGCAGGCGACAAGGATACGATGCGTGAAATGATTGTTAATTTTACTGAAGAGAGTCGCGAGTTGCTTGCCGCTATCGAGCAAATGGGCAGGGAAAAAGCCGAGCTGCAACAGCTAATAGACGATATGCAGGCCGAGGGCAAGGGCACGGCGGGCACGGTGATTGGTTTGCAGCGCAAGCTGTCGCAGGCTGAGGATGAAATAGCCCAGCTGCGCGCCGGTATGCGCAGGGCACGGTAATCTTTACAGCACCGGGGCAATCGATTAGAGTGCGCCGCTCGCGAAATTGCGAGCCCAGGATGGGACCAACGCAGAATAATTATCAGGCTTTCGTATTAAACCAAAAAGTTTTCGGTGAGGTGTCTGAGTGGTCGAAAGAGCACGCCTGGAAAGTGTGTGTACGGCAACGTACCGAGGGTTCGAATCCCTCCCTCACCGCCATAAATAAAAAGCCCCGCAACCGCGGGGTTTTTTATTTATCGTGATGACGAGTGATTGGTTCTTGCAATGGCTCGCCAAATCGCTTGGCGATTTGGCGCCTTACCTGGGCGATAGATTGTCGTTTATAAGCAGGTTTTTGGCGCGGACACACGGCTGTTGATCAACTCGCGAAATTTGCTACGTTTGCTTTTCGTGGCGCGTTTCCGCTGGCTGGTAAAAAGGTGACAGAATTTCGTCGCCACGTGTAAGCCGGTTTTGCTGGGGCCAAGGACCTGAAGTAAGAGCGGTTAAGCAGGCTTGAGCAGATCGAGAGAGGATAAGTGAAGGCAATACGATGATTGCCGGACCTATGGCGATTCAACCCGGGAAGCTCGTAATTCTATTTAAAAGGAGAGTTATTTTCTGTTCTTGAGCCAAATAAATTGAAACGTATATCCGATCAGAAAAATTACAATGAAGAGCAAATAAATTTGCCGCAGCAAGGGGTCGTGAGGATCTGTCAGTAC
>JBATGO010000467.1:0-11049 GCA_049665845.1 Pseudomonadales bacterium
CTCCCACCCCCCGATACAACTCGGTCCCCGCGCCAGGAATCAAAACCAGTGGAGCCAGCCCGAAAATCGTCGTGATGGTAGACATGGCAATCGGGCGCAAGCGCGCCTCGACCGCTTCATTTACTGCTTCAAGCGCATTCATCCCCGCTGCACGAACATTGCTCACCGCCCGATCAACGATAAGAATCGGGTTATTCACCACTGTGCCCATTAAAATCAGGAAGCCCAGCATGGAAATCATATCAAAGGGCTGTCGAATGGCAGAAACACCGATTAACGGCAACCCTGAACCGACCGCGTTCATCAGCCACAGGCCTATGATACCGCCAGCAATGCCCAACGGAATAGATGTAATGATTAACAGTGGATAGCCCCAATGATTGAATATCGCAACCAGCAGCAGGTAAATAATGATGACCGCCACCATGTAGTTACCAGCCAAAACCTCACGAGTGGCATCGAGCTGGTCAGCAGCGCCTGAAATACTGACCTGGACATTCAACGGTATCTGGCCATTATCTCGCATATGCTGGACTATATCGCGCTTGGCAATCACTACGCCTGTCTCCAGCGCCACGTCTCGCGGCGGAATAATATTCAGCGTCACAGTTCGCCGTCCCGCGACCCGCCTTATCGAGCTGGAGTCGACCGTTTCAACGATGTCGGCCAGGGCAGATAGCGGCAGAATCCCGCCGTTAGGCGTGTAAATCGGCAACTGCGCGATGCCGTCCAGTGAAGCATTTTGACCTGCGTCGCTATACAGGTAAATATCAAGCTTGTCATCGGAAAAAAAGAATTCATCTGCATAGATGCCGTCGGTCAATGCGGCAACGGTGTATCCAAGCGTATCGGCATTCAGGCCAAGTTCAGCCGCACGATCCCAGTGCGGATGCACTTCAACCATTGGTTGCGCCAATGCCAGTGAAGGTGGACTGCTTTGTATGCGAGGATTCCCGAACACTGCTTCTGCACGGCGATAGGCACTCGTTGCAACATTATAAATACCTGCGAGATCCGGCCCGCTGATATCCAGGTTGATACTGCGCGTGCCGCCATCGTTACTGGTAATAATTGAGCCGCGAGCCGCGAAGGCGCGCATGCCGGGGAAGGTTTTATATTTTTGTGTAATCGCATCCATCAGCAGTTCTATATCGCCCGGGTCCGCAGGCTCTGCGATTATGCGAATTTGCTCTGCTGTAACCCGCATATTCATATAGGCGAAGGCAGGTACCGCCGTTTCCTTGCGGTGAAAGCGCGTGGGATCATCGCCGATGAAGGGTGTGAAATAATTTTGCAGTTCTGCGGCGATCTCCTGCATCGATTCAAGGCTATAGCCCGGCGGCGCATTCATGCTCGCAAAAAGTTTGGGCTCTTCACCCTCGGGCAAATACTCGGCATCCGGTGTCAAACCGATGATAATGGCGAAGCTTGTTGTAACGGTAACAGCAATACAACTTATGCGGCGGGTTTTGGTAGCGACCACACTCGCCACCATGGCCAGCGTCGCCTTGCGCATACGTCCTCCGGACGATCGGGCGCCTGCGTCAAATGATTGGCCGCCACCAATTTTCAATCGCGCCGCCGCTGTGGGCAACACCGTAATCGCCACCAGCATGGAAGCCAGGATGGCGAAAGAAATTGCAATCGCAATATCGGAGTAAAGCTGGCCCACTTCCAGCTCTACAAAAGCAACCGGCAAAAACACCATCACGGTTGTGAGTGTTGATGCCAGCACTGCGGGCCAGACCTGTCGCACACCTTCAATCGCCGCAGCGACTGCATTGGTCGTTTTCCTGCGCGCCAGCTCGATACTTTCAAGCACAACAATACTGTTATCAAGCGTCATGCCGATCGCGAAGGCAATACCCGCAAGGGAAATGACGTTAATTGTACGCCCGGCGAGAAGCAAACCCAGGAAAGCGGCGATGATGCAGACAGGAATTCCCATGACACCAATGACCGTTGCCCTGAACGAACGTAAAAATAAAAACATCACTGTAGTTGCCAGCAAGGCACCGATAAGCAGGTTTTGCGCGACATTGCGTATCGATTCCTCAACATAACGCACATCGTCGGCGACAGGACTCACTTTTAGTCCGGCAGGTTCCAGCACTTCACGATTAATAGCGACCACTTCCTTCTGCATGGCCCTTTTGATATCAATTACATTCGCGCCCGATTCCTTGCGAATCGCCATGAAAATATTCGGCTGCCCGTTATACGAGCTGAAATCCTGTTTTTCAGAATGATCAAGAAAGACGTCCGCGACATCAGCCAGGCGAGTGATCGAATCCCCGCGGCGCGCCAGCACCAGCTGCTCCAGATCTTCCAGCGAGTCAAAACGGCCGATGGTTCGCAAAAGATACTGCCGCTTACCAGACACCAGTTCACCACCGGAGCGATCGCGATTACGGTTGCGAATCGCCTCGCGCACATCGTTAACCGAAAGGTTTCTCTGGGCCAGTTTGGCAGGATCAATATGCACCTGGATTTGCCGCTCCGCCGAACCGCGCACCCAAACCTCCGAGACCCCGGCAATACTGGACATACGCAGCTTGATGTTGTCCTCGACGAAATCCAGCATGAGATCCATGTCGAGATTGCGCGGATTACCCGGCAACGGCATGACGCTGTAAAACATGAACGCATTGCTGGAAAACGAATTGGCGAATACCTGTGGCTCGTCGACATTTTCGGGATAGGACTGTACCTGGCTGAGCGCATTGGTAACCCGAATCAGCATTTCGGTTATATCTGTGCCAAAAGGAAATTCCAGTTCTATCTCTGCCCTGCCACTTCGTGCGGTCGATACGATGCGTGAGAGGTTTGGCAGATTACGCAGATAGTCTTCCTGCTCTACAAGAATTTCTTTTTCGATATCCTGGGGAGTGGCGCCCGGCCATACCGTCCGCACACTGATCACACGCACATCAAGATCCGGAATCATCTGCACAGGTATACGCAGTGCAGCCACTGTACCCAGTACGCAAACTATCAACACCGCGACAACTACGTGCGTGCCGCGCTGCACTACTTTTTCGAACATCTATTGGCCTTTTTCGGACTGCAGGTTTACCACCTGGCCGTTCTGTAACGATTCGTTGCCGCGCACCACTACGCGTTCGCCCTCCCCCAGGCCCTCACGCACCTCGATACTGGCGCCAAAAGATTCACCGGTTGCCACCACGCGCTCCGCTACGCGCCATGCTTCACCATCCTGGCTGACTATCCATACAATGACCCTGCCATCCGGGTAACGCAGCAACGCATCTTTGGGTATTACAATCCCATCCCGTCCCGTTGGCACCTGTAACGCCGCTTGAACCGACATGCCGGGGATAATCTGGCTGCTGTCTTCATCGATCTCGACACGAAGCAGAAATGTGCGCGTAACCGGATCCAGCACCGGCACTATTGTGCTGATTCGCCCCCGGTGCGTATTGTTGCGATTCGTGTTTGACCATATCTCCACCCGGGCATCTTTGGTTATCGTCGACACAAAGTCTTCGGCAACATAAAAATCTGCGCGTAAATCCTGCGTTGCCACCAGTTCAAATACCGCATCGCCCTCGGCCAGCCACTCGCCCGCTGCAATATATTTTTTGCCAATCACTCCGGCAAATGGTGCCCTGAGCTGGTGCCGGGCCACGATCTGTTGCTGGTAGTTCATGCTCGCGGCAGCCTGTTGCAACACCGCGCCCTGCTGATCCACTTCGCTCTCAATATCGCTGAATCTGCTCTTTGAAAAACTCTTTTGCGTAAAAAGTACTTTCGCCTCGTCGCGGCGTCGCTGCGCATCCTGCAGGGCCAATCTTTCCTGGTTGTGCCTTGCCCGCATATTTTCCAGCTGCAGTTCAGCAAGCGCGGCATCCAGTTCGAGCAATACCTCGCCAGTCTGTACAACGGCACCTTCTTCAACAAGGATCGCTTGAACCAGCCCGCTGGTAGCGACCGACAGCGTTGCGTTGCTGGGTGAGGTAACCGTACCGGTAAGCTGGACCGACACGAAAACCGGTTGTTGCTGAACGGTCCGGGCAGCCACAGGCACGCCGGGGCCTGCCGCATAAACTGGCAAATTTATATACAAAAAAATGAAGATGAGGGATATTCGACGCATAGCAATACCATGGTTTCAACGATACAACGGCCTGTATAATACCGCTTTCACCGACCCATGGATTGCCGCGCAACCCGCCAGGTAGATTAACGAACTAAAGAGACGCCCGACATGCCTGAAGAAATTCCCGACAACGAAGTCCAGCCCAGCGAAGAACCCAAAAGCGTTGCGCAGAATATTAAATCGCGCCCGATATGGCTCAGGCTTTTTTTTATGTTGGTTATATCGTTTATCTGGGGCGTTACCCGGATCGTAATAGGCGCGGTTGTGGTGCTGCAGTTTTTCTGGGTGCTGTTTACCAGCGACGTGAATCAATCGTTGCAAAAGTTCGGCCAGCAGCTAGCCGTGTATTCACTGCAAATTATCCGCTACCTGACGTTTGTCTGTAATGAACGGCCGTTCCCGTTCGACCTTGAATGGCCTGACGACGATACGCAATAGCTTACGCGCCAAATGCATCCGGGTCGGCATCACTCGGCATACGCCAGTCGCCGCGTGGCGAGAGACTGACCGAACCCACTTTCGGGCCGTCTGGCACGCAGTTGCGCTTGAACTGGCTGGCAAAGAATTTTGCGAAAAATGTATCGAGCGCTGAGGCAATCGACTTCGCTGAATGCTTGCTGCTGAACTGTGCGTGCCTGGCAAGGTACAGTATTTTTTCACGATCAAAGCCGTTGCGCACAAAATGAAACAGGAAAAAATCGTGCAGTTCGTAGGCGCCTATCTGCGCTTCGGTACGCTGGCGGATTGATCCGTCTGCCGCCGTGGGCATCAGTTCAGGCGAGATTGGCGTGGCTGCAATACGATGCAGCAATTTGCCCAGCGCGCCCTCGAAAAAGTTGTCGGCAGCAAATTCCACCAGAAACCTCACCAGCGTTTTTGGAATCGATGTATTCACGTTATACATCGACATATGGTCTGCGTTATAGGTACACCAGCCAAGGGCCTGTTCACTCATGTCGCCGGTGCCGAGCACAAAGCCTCGGCTCATTAACAGCAGTGTGCGAATACGCGCCTGGACATTTTCAAAAGTTAAATCTGCTGTATCGTCCGCAGTGCCTGCGAGTTTCTCCTGCAGTTCGCTTACGCTGGTAGATGCCTTGATTTTTATGCCCAGCGGTTCATGCCCGATCGCACGAAATGTATCGAGACAGAGCTGCCTGATATCGATCGACTCGCCTGTAACCGCGGTAGCTTTTATTAGTTGCCGGGCGCTGGCAAGCGTATGCTCTGAAGTACCAAAGCCCGGCATCGTTAGCGCGCAGATGCGCTCGCGGGGCAGTTTTGCGCTATCGCAGGCGCGCAGCGCCACCATCAGTGCGAGCGTGCTGTCCAGGCCACCGGAAATACCAATTGCCAGCGTGGCCGTATCCGGCAGTCGCGACAGCCGCTTGACCAGGGCCGCGGTCTGGATAGCAAAAATTTCTTCACAGCGTGCGTGCAGCTCTGCCTGGTCGGCGGGTACGAAGGGATGCGCATCCACCAGGCGGGCCAGGTCTTTCCTTGGTTTGCGCAACTTGCCGTTGTTCGGATCGACGTCGATGTGCCTGAACTGCTTATGCGCTGCACCACGACCATCGTCAAAGGAACCCATGACCTGCCTGTCGTGCGCCAGGCGCTGCAAGTCGATATCGCGGGTAATCGAGGTCTCGGTGAAATAACCCGGTGTTTGTCCGTCACCGATACGACGCGACTCACCGAGAATCGAACCGTTTTCTGCAATGACACAGTGGCCGCCGAAGACGAGGTCAGAGGTGCTTTCTGTCGGGCCGGCAGAGGCATAAGCGTAGGCAGCAATGCAGCGCCCGGATTGGCTTCGCACCAGGTCACGACGCCAGGTCGCCTTGCCAATCGTCTCGTTGCTCGCCGAGAGGTTCAATAAAACATTCGCGCCCGCAAGCGCCGCATGACTGCTGGGCTGAACGGGTATCCACAGGTCTTCACAAATTTCCACACCGATAATCGCGTCTGCACAACTGAACAATAAATCGGTACCGAATGGAATTTCATCGCCGTCGACAGCAACCACTGCCGGATCGTTTGGCGACGCCGCTGAAAAATGGCGCACTTCGTAAAACTCGCGATAATTGGGCAGGTAGGTTTTCGGCACAATACCGCGCACCTGGCCGCCAGCGATAATAGCCGCGACATTCATCAACGAAACACCAACCGGCATGGGCAAGCCAACTACGACAATGGAGGCATGCGACTTGCTGTGCCGGGCAATTTCGACCAGCCCCTCGAGCGCACCTTGCAACAGCGCTTTGCTGGCAAACAGGTCACCGCAGGTGTAGCCCGTAAGGCCGAGCTCTGGCAACAACACAAGGTCGGCTTGCGCTGCCTCAATAATTCTTATTGATTCGGCCGTGTTATACGCGGGATTGGCCACCGATAACGCCGGCGAAGCCGCAGTAATTCTGAAGATGCCGTTAGGGAACAAGGAGCACGCCCGAAAGGTTGGATTACAGGGGTTGGCAGGCTAATTAGAACACAGATCATGCGATAACTTAACTTTCCATAAATCGCTCGAGCTGCGATCGATAACACGCGTTTTCCCGTTCGAGCTGCTCTTTTTGCTGCATCAGCTCGATAAGCAGCGCCACTGCAAACCAGTCGATCTCCAGATCGGCAGCCAGCCGCACGGCTTTTTTTATCCACGGTACTGCAGAAGCCTCAAAAATCCAGTCGGTCTCTCGCCTGCCCTCAACCGGTTTGGCAATGCCGTGCTCGACGATACTGACCAACACCTCGGTTTGAATTTGTTCCAGCTCACAGAGTTCTGAACACGAAATATGCAATACGGTTGTACTCATTTTTCATCACTCCACTCAGCCCTCGGATCGAAGCCGGATTGTTCACCCAGTTCGCGCCACAGCCGCACAGCGGCTTCCGTGGTCCTGGGTGGCATGACGATTTTCGCTATCGCATAAAGATCACCGAATCCCGATTTGCCAGGCAGGCCTCTGCCCTTGATACGCAACTTCTTGCCGGCTGGCGTGTCGGGCGAAATGGTCAAACTTATTCTCCCGGACAAGGTTGGCACGGTCACTTTCGTACCGAGCGCAGCTTCCCAGGGTGCAAGCGGTACCGTCAGATACAGGTCATGACCCTGCACATCGAATAACGGATGCGGCACAAGTCGAACATGCAGGTACAGATCACCCGCAGCGCCGCCAGTGCTACCGGGTACACCCTGCCCTTTGAGGCGAATTCGTTCACCGTCCATAACACCCCTGGGTATTTTAACGTTCAGGCGCTTTTTCTTCTGGACAAGCTGGTGGTTTTCGACAACCGGTATGGTGTATTCGATAGCACGCTCCTTGTCGGCGATGATCTCCTCGAGAAAAACCGGTAATTCGACTTCTATATCCTGTCCGCGCCGCGGCCTTGGCTGGCCGGCTGAGTACCGATTTCCAAATATCGAACTGAAAAAATCAGAAAAATCCTGGTGCTCGTCGCTGCCCTGCCAGTGGTCACCGCGGGCCTGCTGCCATCCAGGCGGCGGCTTGAAGTCGCCGCCCTGCCGCCCCCCGTACTTGCGCAACTCATCGTATTCGGCGCGGCGCTCCCCGCTTTTGAGTACTTCGTAGGCTTCCGCAACTTCCTTGAACTTGTCTTCCGCGCCCTCATCCGGATTCATGTCCGGATGATACTTCCGCGCCAGCTTGCGGTAAGCCGTTTTTATCTCTTTACTGTCGGCTTCAGGCTGCACGCCCAGTATTTTGTAATAGTCTTTGAATTCCATAAGCCTGGCCTTAGAAAACAAACGTTTGCCAGGGCACCACTGTTCGCGCCTGGCGCTATTTAACCCATGGCAGTATTTTATAGAGGATAATCAGGCGGCGTTTGCTTTTCTGCATTTTAGAACGCCGGAAAGGAGTCCGGACAGTGCTGCGCTGCGTATCCAGTGTTCCTGGCGGTATGCATTGCTGAGAAATCCGCACCGTAACAGAACAAAGACAGTTAGCCCATGATCAAGCACATTATCAGCTTTTTTTCAGCATTATGGGTGACTGTCAACCTGCTCTGCGGGCTTGCCCTGCTCCTTCCTGTGTCGATAATTCAATGGCTGGCGCCCTTACCATTAATATCCCGCTATTGCTATTGCCTGGTTGATCACATTTACCGAAGCGCTGTGAAAGTAAACAGCTTCTGGATGAAAAAAGTCGTTGGTATAAAACTCGTGGTCAAAGGCGAGCCAGGCACACACGCTAATCCGGTCGTAATTTGCAACCATCAATCCTGGTTTGATATTCCGATAATACAGGACGTGATCACCGGCACCGGGCCCATGGTCAAATTTTTAATCAAGCGGGAGCTGGTTTGGGTGCCTATTATCGGCTGGATTTGCCAGGTGATGGGCTTTCCAAAACTTGGCAGAAGTAAACGCTCTGATACGAGAAAGGATGATATCGCCGCGGTCCAGACGATATCGATGGGCCACGAAGACGAAGCTGGCGCACTGCTGATTTTCCCGGAGGGTACGCGCTTCAGCGAGGAGAAAAAAACGCGGCAACAGTCGCCCTACCAGCACTTGTTAAAACCAAGATCAGGCGGCCTGAAAATTATAAAGCATCACGTTAGCCAGGCTACAACGCTGGTCGACCAGACCATCGATTATCACAAGACCGGTGTGCGGATATGGGAATGCCTGCATGGCGACCCCGGCCTGATTACGGTTACGATTGCGCATTATGAACTGGCTGAGATCAACGATCTGGATGCCTGGCTGAACAATCGATGGGCCGAAAAAGACCGGGGTTTTACTGTTCGCAAATAGAGTAGTCGCCTTTGCTACGCAGCCTGTATGACGGTAGACAGTAACTGTGAGTCGGCACAGGCATTTTTGGCGCAGCTATCCGGCAGCCTGAACCTGCCCGAATCACTGGTAGCCTCGGTGCACAGTGCCCGGGCCATCTAGCCGCGCTTGCAGGAAACGCGACCAGGCCCGCTGATAGCGCGCGCAGCCTTCAGCATCGATTTTTCGCGCCCATCGGAACGTATCGGGGCATTGGTCGCTGATATCCGGGACGCCGTCCGCATCGCTGTCCAGCGTGCTTTTCAGCGCATCAATTTCCGCGCGCAATTTTTCAATATTCGTATTGAGCGCCTTATTATCAGTGGCGAGCCGTTCCTTTTCGCCCAAGGCCTGGTCGAGTGAAACATTGCATGACTGGTTGTCGCTGACAAGTTCATCGACCTGAATCCGCAGTGCCTCGTTTTCATCACGCAGCAAGTCGTTTTCCAGCCTGCATTCGGCCAATTCGTCAACGGGTGGTGCCGCGACACTCGCGGCGGGATTGATCAACACGCTCATTGAGGAAGGAAAACCCTGATTATTGGTGATGAGAATACTGGCAGGCAGGTAGCCGAGCAATGAGGAAATATCGAGTATGCCGGTAGATTCAGCAGCAACGGTTGTGTTCGCAATCAGGATCTGCTCGCTGCCATCCGGTTGCATCTGCCAGATTTCACCGCTACTGGTATCTTCGTTAACGAAAACCAGGCCTTCGGAATAGTTTATAGCGCCAAACGAGGTAGCATCGCTCCACTCGATGTTATCGGGGCCATTCAGGCTGTTGGCGCCGCCACTTGTATTCGAGACCATCGTGATCGCAAAACCCGAAGCATCTGCATCAAAACCGCTGTTGAACACGAGATCAAAGTCGAAGGTAAAGACACCCGAGGTCTCGTCAGCCAGAATTGCACGAGACGGGTCGGCGGGGCTGGTATCAATATCCTCGAGCTTGTCGGACGACAGCGCGCCGACTGCCGTGGTATCAAAAGTACCGCTGTTGGTGTTACCAAGGTTAGGATAAGCGGCATTCAGGTAATACCAGCTGCCATAGGCAAGACCGTTTCGCGCGAGAAAACTGTTCGACACGGCGCCGTTCGCATCCCTGCCCTTTTCGCCGATATATAACTGCATCGTGCGGGTGCCGCCATCGGGCGATAACAGCAAGGCAACGTGATCGGTTTCACCGGTATCAAGCAACGCCGCGTTCTCCCATGCATCGAAAGGCATGCCCCCAATACCGCCGGTTGCGCTGCCCACCGTACCACTGAGCTGGTAGAAATCCCTTTTTACACTATCGACAGCAAACAACCTGCCGCCGCCCGTTTCCTCGCCGGTAATATAAATATGGTCTACAAAGCCCCGGTCGACGCCGTAGGTGTCAGGGGCGTAAGACTGGCCGGAACAGAAACGAAAGAAACTGGTATTCGCCGCGCTGCTGGTGCCAACCCAGCTCGCGCCGCCGTCGGCACTCCAGCGATCGTAGGCTTGCCTCGCTGAAAACACGAAGCGTATGCCCCCGGAATTACCGGTGCTGAGCACGCTATCAACTGCCATTTGCAACGCAGGCAGGTCGAGATCGACCTCGCTGATCGTCGCATCGCCCGTCTCGTGATTAACCAGTACACGCAAGGTAAAAGGATCGACAAGCCAGGCCCCGGCGCCATCGAAAATACCTGGCATAGCGTAGCTGAAACCGTCGCCGGGTGGATTGTCGTTTTGACTTATCACCTCGAATGCCTTCCAGTCATTAAAGGTATTCAAGCGAAGTATGCCGCCGTCGAGCGCGAATGCCGGGCAAGCATGCATGAATGGCACGAGCAGCGCACCTATTGCCAGATGAAAACGAAAACCGTTCAATGAAGTCATGGGATGCATCCTGTTATGTCTTGTATTTTTTGTTTTGCGTATGTATCGGGGCGCGTGAAGAGCACTGGTGTTGCGCAATCGGATACCTGGGTCTTGCTTTATGATGATGCGCTTTTTATTGATGCACCATTGTAGCGCCTCAAAAACCGAAACGATTAATAATCACACCATTTGGACCTGTGAGAAACCCTTTTGAACCGGAAGCGACAATAAACAATTGCATTACAAGCAGCGCACACCTGCAATCACGTCTTGCAACGGGCCCGGC
>JBATGO010000468.1:0-2253 GCA_049665845.1 Pseudomonadales bacterium
ATTCGGGGTCGAGCCAATCTGCCAGGTGCTGCCGATTGCCCCGTCGACGTATTACGAACAGAAGGCACGGGACCGCGACCCGGGTCGTCGTCCGGCGCGTTACCATCAGGACGAGGCGCTGAAGCCCGAGATCACGCGCGTGTGGCACGAGAACTTCCAGGTGTATGGTGCTCGCAAGGTGTGGAAGCAGCTGCAGCGCGAGTCAACGCCGGCGGCTCGGTGCACTGTTGCACGATTGATGAAGGACCTGGGTCTGCGTGGTGTGCGCCGCGGCAAGGCGTTCAATACCACGATACCGGATGCCGGCGCCTCACGACCGGCGGATCTCGTTGACCGTCAGTTCGTCGCGACGCGGCCGAATCAGCTGTGGGTGGCCGACATAACGTACGTCGCAACCTGGCGAGGCTTCGTATTTGTCGCTTTCATCGTGGACGTGTTCTCCCGGCGCATCGTTGGCTGGCGCGTCTCAACATCGCTCAGGACGGATCTGGTGCTGGATGCATTGGAGCAAGCAATATATGCGCGCGGCAAATCCGATGATCTCGTTCACCACAGCGACCGCGGTACGCAATATCTTTCGATCCGTTACAGCGAGCGCCTGGCCGAGGCTGGCATGACCGCATCCGTCGGCAGCGATGGCGACAGTTACGACAACGCCTTGGCCGAAACGATCAACGGTTTGTACAAGACTGAAGTGATCAGAAAGCGCGGTCCATGGCGCAACGTCGATGAGGTCGAGTACGCAACCCTCGAGTGGGTGGATTGATTCAACAATCGCCGCCTGCTCGAACCAATTGGTGATATACCGCCTGCTGAATACGAAGCGATGTATTATCAGAACAGAGATCAGGCGATGGCTGCCTGACTCAAGACAAAAACCCTCCGGAGAGCCTGGGGCGATTCATACTGGTGATTTCATATCTCTATCCGTACACCAATCCGTACACTTAATTGGATACAAAAATAAAAAAGCCCTGACTTACAATTAGTTAGGGCTTGTAGATGGCGGAGAGAGAGTCCCCATACTTTACAGCTAACCTTATGATTTTTATAAATATTTAACGCAATACCACGAAAGCGTCTGCCCTACCCATCACTGAGGGCGCGCTGGAAGCCTTTCAACTCTGGGGAGGCATTTTACGGCTGGTTGCCCCCAAGACTCAACTGGCGCCACCTAGCGCTTCTCTGTAGCGCCTACGAGGGTACTGACACGTTAACTTTATCGAGTTTAAGAAATTAGCAATTTAATCTCAGACTACCGCCCTATTACATTTAGTAAACGCACTTTCCCTGAGATTTCGATAATGCTGCGCTCTTACCAAGTGCCTGCCTAAATTAAATAGATTGCTCACGGCCGCATGAGCAGTGACAAACCTTTGTGCTTGCGCTATTGATTTGAATCGCCGCATCCCTCTCTCTGACTCTGGTTGCCTCGTGCGATTGCTCTGCTCGATTATTCTCGTACTGCTGTGTAACATGGAAGGTGTCCCAACAGCTCGCGATGAGCAACATTATAACTTCGTAGCTTATCGGTAACGATGGTTCTGGGCTCACCACAATGCACCTTCTTCAATCGCCTGAAAAACCGTTTAGCAGCAGCTCCATCGCGCTTCGCCTGCAGGAATACATCAACTACTTCCCCATCCTGGTCAACTGCTCTCCACAGGTAGTGCTGGACACCTCTGATTTTGACGAAGACCTCGTCAATATAAGAAGACCTCGTCAATATAAAAAGTATTGCCATATCCCTGATGCTTTCGCTTCAAGCGCTTGGCGTATAACGCTTCGAATTTCAAGCACCAGCGCCGGATCGACTCCCTGCTGACATCAACGCCTCGTTCAGCAAGCAAATCCTCTATATCTCGATGGCTGAGATTGAAGCGGAAGTAGAGCCAGACGGCGTAACTGATGATATCGGGAGGGAATCGGTGGCGCTTATAGGTATGCATGGGCAGATTCTACCCATTTGAGGCGGGGTTAACTTGGCAGTACCCTCTAAAGTCTACATCCGCTGCAGCGTCTACATTATTGATGGCTGATGGTAGGACCGCTGTCATTTTGTTGATCGTCCAGAATAGCCAGAATCTAAAAAAGACTTGGCGCAATTAATGAAACCAGTAGTAAAACGAGCATCGCTAAAAACACCTTCTTGAAATAGCGCCGCGTAATGCGCCGAACTCCCTCTTCATAAGTTTCTGCCTTAAACCTGGATCGCAATAATTTTTTTGGACCGCTAAACGTAAACGGGACACT
>JBATGO010000469.1:0-5355 GCA_049665845.1 Pseudomonadales bacterium
GCTATATCCTGCAGCTAGGCAATGAGCGTTTAGGAAAATCACCCGCCAGCGCTCAATAGCCTCACTGCGAATAGCGTGCTGCCTCGCTTACACTGCGGGCGAAGTACGATTTGGGAGCAGCTAATACGATGAACATACTCGAGCAATTCATGGCCTATGCGCAGGATTTCGAAAAAACCTACGCCGATGACGACTGGTCAAGACTCTACAGCTATTTTCACGACGATGCAGTCTACGAAGTCGTCTCCGAAAATATGGGCTGCAAACTGGAAGGCCCTGCGGCCATTTTTGCGGGCATCAAAAAATCGCTGGACGGCTTTGACCGGCGTTTCCAAACGAGGGAAATTCGCCCGGGTGATGATTTGCAGCTTGGCGAAGATTCGATAAGCCTCAGCTGGAGTGCAAAGTACACCGTGCCGGGGCAGCCACCGTTTGTTTTGCACGGGCGCTCGGAAGCAACGCTGCACAACGGAAAAATTCGCCTTCTGCGCGATAGTTACGACGCCTCCGCTGCACAGGCCATGGATGCATGGGTTGAGGCTTCTGGCATCGCGCTTGAACCGGGTTATAGCTGACAACCAACAGCGCCAGGCAGCAATGCCGGGATATTACAGTTTTTTATGATTACTGAACTGTATTTTTACTTGCCATCAAATAGCTCAATCCGAATAATGATCCGGTGTTATCAACGCTCGGCCTGCTTCGCTGCCCGCTGCTTCCCTTCGATAACAGGCGAACAAAGGAATTTTAAATGCGTGCAAGCGAAACCCGGTTACATCGAACAGTGCTACGCAAAACCATTCGTATCCTCGCCATTCCATGTTGCGTGCTTGCAATAACCTGTTTGTTCAAGCCCGCTTTCGCCGCACCAAACCCGGAGCAGCCGGACGCATCGACAGATCCCGCCATCGCCAAAGGCCTGGCCATTGCAACCGAAGCCGATCTTCGCGACAGCGGCTTCATCGATAGTGAATCGACAATAAAAATGTACTTGCGTGACAAAAAGGGCCGCGAGCGGGTGCGCACGCTGCGTATCAAGTCGATGGAGCGACCCGATGACGGCGACTGGTCGCTGACGATTTTTGACGAACCCGCTGACGTCGAGGGCACAGCGTTGCTCACCTACAGCCACGGCCTCGAGCCCGACGACCAGTGGCTGTTTCTGCCCGCACTGAAACGCGTCAAGCGCATTTCATCAAAAAACAAGTCGGGCCCGTTTATGGGCAGTGAATTTGCTTTCGAAGACCTGAGTTCTTTTGAAATAGAGAAATACCGCTACCGTTACCTGCGCGATGAAGCCTGTAGTGAAAGCAGCTGCACCGTGTCAGTATGGATCCCGGTGTACGACCACTCCGGTTATTCGCGCACCGAGATCTGGCACGACCGCGATCATTACCGCACACGTAAAATCGATTTTTTTGATCGCACCGGCAAAGCATTGAAAACGCTTTCACTGGAGGACTACCGGCTTTACAAAGATCGCTTCTGGCGCGCACATCGCTGGACGATGGTCAATCACCAGACCGGCAAATCCACGGTTATCGAGAATGAAAATATTGCGCTGGGCGTTGGCCTCGACGAGCGCGATTTTGACAAAAATGCGCTAAAAAGTGCGCGCTAGCCAATGCTTGCGACATTCATGCTTGCGACGACCATGCTTGCGACGACCATGCTTGCTATGAACATGCCCGCCTCGACCATCGCCCGGTCCTTTCTCGTTGCCGCAAACCTGCGCAGCACATATCGGCACTACGTACAACGCCTGCCAGTTGCAGCATTGCTGGTGATGCCGTTCGCAGGTGTTTTCGCGAATGATGGCGGAATCACGTTGTCGGGCAACATTTCCCTCGAGGGGCGTTACTTTGAAAAGAGTAACGCCCGCCCCCAACTTTCCCGCAGCAACGCGTCAATTTCAGTTGCGCCGGAATTTTATTATCGCCTCGGGAATGGCAAGGACAGCCTGCAGTTTTCGCCTTTCCTGCGCGGCGATGAAAACGACGCAGAGCGAAGCCACGCCGATATACGCGAATTGAAGTGGCATAAGGTCGCCCGCGACTGGGAACTCACACTGGGTGTCGACACGGTTTTCTGGGGCGTTGCCGAGACCCTGCACCTGGTGAACATCATCAACCAGGTCGACCTGGTCGAAAATATCGACCGGGAAGACTACCTAGGGCAGCCGATGGCGCGCCTGGCGCTGATTGGCAACTGGGGTACGCTCGACCTCTATGCGCTGCCGTGGTTTCGCGAGCGCAGTTTTCCCGGACGCAATGGCAGGCCCGGTTCCGGTTTGCGTGTCAGCAACGAAACCGCGCACTACGAATCGGGTGCGGAGCGCCGGCACAGTGATTTTGCGCTGCGCTGGTCGAAGGTAGCAGGCGCCTGGGATATTGGTTTGTCGCATTTTTACGGTACCAGCCGGGAACCCGAGCTCGACGCCAGTCGCTTCGAGATCAACCAGCGCGGCGAAGCAGAGCTGATACCTTTGTACAATATTATTCACCAGACCGGTCTCGACCTGCAGGGCACTTTCGAAAGCTGGTTATTCAAGCTCGAGGCAATCACTCGCGAGGACCGTGAAGGACGAATCTTTGCCAGCGTAGCCGGCATGGAATACAGCTTCTACAATGTCGCGGGCAGTGGCGCAGACATCGGTATTGTCGCAGAACACCTGTTCGACGAACGCAGCGCGGTAACTACAGACAACGATATCGTGGTTGGCCTGCGGCTGGGATTGAACGATATCAACTCCACCGAGCTGCTCGCCGCATGGGGACAGGACCTCGACAACAGTTCCGGGTTTTTCTTTATCGAAGCCAGCCGCAGACTCGGTGACAGTTACAAACTATCGCTTGAAGCGCGCGGCACCGGTGGCGTCGATAAACGCGATCCGCTAGCCCTGCTCGGCGAAGACAATTATGCCTCGCTCGAACTGGCACGGTATTTCTAGGCCAACTGTAATCATCCCCGCGCGCGGAGCCGCTAGTGTTGAGTGAAAGCCGAATCGTCGAACTCCTGGTGCGCTGGCGCCTGTGGCTGGCGCTGGCCAGCATCGTGCTCGCCTGCCTGTTCTCGCTCGGCGCACAAAAACTTTATTTCCAGTCCGACTACAAAACATTCTTCAAGGACGACGACCCGCAGCGCGTCGCGCACGAATCGCAAATGGAGGAGTACGCGCGGTCAGATGATGAAATCATCATCATCCACTTCCCCAACAGCCCTGTCTTCACGCAAGCTAACCTCAAGCTCCTGCAGCATGCCACCGAGCTTGCCTGGGGTATGCCGTTTGCGACACGGGTCGACTCGCTGACCAATTACCAGTACAGCCGCGCCAACGAGGACGAACTGATCGTCAGCGACTTTGTCGAAGACCCAGCATCACTATCCAGCGCAGCGCTTGCAAATCTCAACGCGATCGCCCAGGACGAGCGGCAGCTCGCGCGGCGACTCATCTCGCCCGACCAGCACAGCACCGCAATATTTATTTCGCTGGCTACGCCAGCCGGCCCCGCAGCAAGCATGGACGAAGCCGAGGCACTGGCGCGTACCGAAACGCTCAACCAGGCATTTGCGGACATCGTCGAATTCGGCCGACAGATGCGGCGCGAGCTGCAGGCGCTGGATCCCGGCGTGCAGGTGCATCGCGTAGGCAACCCGTCGATCAGCCATACCTTCACCGAAATGAGCGAGCGGGATCTCGCTACGCTGGTGCCATTGATGTTCGCCGCCATCGTGATTGCACTGGCTGTTTTCCTGCGTTCTGTCGCTGCACTTGCAGGCGTGTTGTTGCTGATCGCGCTATCAACGTCTGCCGCAATGGGATTTGGCGGCCTGGTCGGCTACACGCTGAACCCACTGACCAGCAGCGCGCCAATTATCATCCTGACGCTGGCGGTTTGCGATTCGGTGCACCTGCTGGTGATCTACCTGCGTGGCCTCGCCAACGGCCTGCAACCCGAGCACGCGATGCGCGAATCGCTGGAACTGAACGTGCAGCCGATCGCACTGACCAGTGTCACTACGGCAGTTGGTTTCCTGACGTTAAATTTTTCCACCTCGCCACTGTTCGTACAGCTCGGCAACATATCGGCATTCGGTGTAATGATGGCGATGTTGCTTTCGCTTTGCATGCTGCCCGCGATCAGTCTCTGGCTTGTCCGCAGCAGCACGCTGCGCAGCGGCAGTGACTCACGATTTACCCGGCTGGCGTAATTCACTATCCGGCAGCGCTCGCGTTTGTTGCCTGCCACCTTGCTGGTCGCGCTGGCGTTTATTGCACTCGTACCGCTCAACACACTTAACGATGACCCCACACAATACTTCGACGAAGACGTGGAATACCGGCAGGCAGCGGATTTTACCGAGGCGCATTTGCCCGGCGTGCGCGATCTCAATTTTTCGCTGGACTGCGGCTTGCCAGGCTGTATCCAGGACCCTGCGTTCCTGCGCGCTGCCGACCAGTTCACTGCCTGGATCGAAACACAACACAAAGTGGAGTCGGTGTTCTCTTTCGTTGACGTACTTAAACGAATCAACAGGAATATGCACGGCGACAACCCGGCGATGTATACGGTACCGGACAGCGAGGCGCTTGCCGCGCAATATGTACTGCTCTATGAACTGTCGCTGCCCTACGGGCTGGACCTTGGCAACCAGGTGAATTTCGACAAGTCAGCGATACGGATTACAGCGCTGTTGCGCAAGACCACGACATGGGAATTCCTGGATTTCGAGAAAAACGCCAACCAATGGCTGCAGCAAAACCATCCTGCGCTTGCGAGTCATGGCTCGAGCGTGTGGATGATGTTTTCCAAGCTCGGCGAGTCGAATATGCTGTCAATGATCAACGGCGCTTTCCTGGCCATAGTCGGTGTCACACTGACCATTTGCCTTGCCTTGCGTTCACTGCGCTATGGCCTGTTAAGTATCGTCCCGAATGCATTTCCCGCCGCTATTGCGCTGGGTATCTGGGCGGTCACGGTCGGTTACGTGAACATGGCGGTCGCGTCTATATTCAGCATAACGCTGGGCATCATTGTCGATGACAGCGTGCACTTCATCAGCAAGTACCGCCGGGCGCGCGAGCAGAAAGGGCTGGATGCCGAGCAGGCGGTGCATTATGCATTTTCCAACGTGGGCGCAGCCTTGGTGGTTACCACGGCGGTGCTGGGGCTTGGCTTCGCGTTGCTTGGAACATCGTCGTTTAACCTGAACTGCCATATCGGCGCGATGACGGCGATGACGGTGGTTATCGCGCTGGTGTTTGATTTTATGGTGCTGCCGTCTTTGATATTGAGGATGGAGGCAAACAGGGACAAGCGCGGGTAGAGCGTTGTGCGGACTGGTGTTCGGGCT
>JBATGO010000470.1:0-1708 GCA_049665845.1 Pseudomonadales bacterium
AGAAAATCGTCGTGTTTGCGGTGCTTTTGATCGCGCTTGGCGTCGGCGCTTTCCTGATATCTTCCAGCCGTACCGCCCTGCTCCCCGCCTACGTGGGCGGCGCATTGGTGATCGTCGGGTTCCTGGCGATGGGACTCGCTGGTTTTCGCAAGTATATGCTTCCTGTGGCCGGGCTCGTCGCACTGCTCGGCGCTCTGGCCCCGGCGGCGGCGCTTGCCATCCGCGCAGCCGCCATGAGCCCGCTCGCTCTGACGGTCAACGTCTGCATGCTGGCTTTGAGCGCGACGCTTTTTGTCCTGATCGTCCGCGAGTTCGTGGCTGCGCGGCGCGCCTAGCGGACGGGCCGCGGCCGCTGTGTCGGCCGGCGCGGAATGCGTCAGAAGAGAGACCAAGTGAGATTCTCCAGCAGTGCATCAGCGACTGCTTCCGACGAAGCGGGGTTCTGACTGGTGATGATCTGGCCGTCCACGTGCGGACAAAGCCCGCTCAGGGGCAGTAGCCGCCAGTTTACCTTTAGTCTATTCGAGTGTCGGTTGTACGAGGTACAGCGCTCGTTCCTGCATCTTCCTGACCACCGTCGCCTATCTCGATGTTGCGGGTTGCTACCAGGGAATACCGGTCATCGAGAAGCGCCTCGCTTTAAATGAATGCTCGTCGTACACGACAAAAGTGTCGGGAAAGTGGCGCCAAACGATACTCCCTTTTTTGATTGGCTCACGAGCAAATACACCCAGTCCCTTATCCCCGGTCTTTTCAACGCTGTACAGAAAGCGAAAACCGGTTTCTCTATCGGACATATGCAGAATCCTGAATATTGTAAGAATCAGATAGGCATTGCGCGAGAGCGGCTGCAATGGGTTGCGGTTTCAACCGGTCGTTAAGAGTTCGCGCCGGCCCACAGATATACGATGAAGGACAGCCCGCTGGCGATGCTTCGAATCCAATGTCGTGGCGCCCACGCTTTAAGCAATACTTCTGTCTGTGATTCGGACCGTTGTGCGCTTGCATCCAGTAACTGATCATTGATCGGCTTGAGGGAAACGATTGTGAAAGGAACGACGAAGAAAAGCAGCGCGGCTCCAACTGCGCAAAGAGGGTCACGCGACACATACCACTGAGCGATACCTGCAAGAGTGCCCCTTACCGCCAGTGCGACCTGCAATCGAGACGCCAGAGCATACATAGGAGGAAAAAGCTCACTCGCAAACTGAATGCCCGTCTTCCTGCGTTTCGTCCTTACGCCACAAGGATGGCAATCGGTGAATCCCGAAAGACAGGGGAGAGATGATCAGGCAGATCAGTATCGTGAGGATGGGCAATCCGATCACAAACCAAAAACCAAAGAATGCTCCAAACTCGAGCGTCAAGTCTATTTCTGCTGTCGTTCCCCCTGTGATCAAGAGCAAGATACCGACCACTAATCCCAGCGCAAGGGATGAAGAGAGTCCGACTCCGACGAGTTGCTTTATGTAGTTGCTAAAGGTGATTGGAGTTCTCCAGTGGATTTCTAGAAACTGGGGCGGACGGCGACAATCATCATCCGCTGTCGTCCGCCAGGTGTAAGCCGTCAAGGGAAAAAAGATGTCGAGATCGGCCTTCTCATCATTCTGCAGTACGAGCGGCAGTGATGTTTGCCGAAATCTTATCTGCTCGTCAACTTTGCAGTTATTGACGCCGCGCATGACACCGCCAATCGCAACGGCGGCCA
>JBATGO010000471.1:0-3568 GCA_049665845.1 Pseudomonadales bacterium
GGCCGCACTGGGCCAGCAGTTCATTGCGCGTGCCGTGACCTAAGAAGCTGTCCGGCAAACCAAGTTGCAGTAGTGGCGTATCGATACCGGCCGCATGCAGGTATTCGCCTACCGCACTGCCTGCCCCGCCCAACAGGGCGTTGTCTTCCACACTAACCAGCAAAAGATGTTGAGCGGCCATCGCATTGATTGTGCTGCGATCCAGCGGTTTCACAAACCGCATATCAATAACGCTCAGGTCCAGCGCTTCAGCCGCTGCCGTTGCAGCAGGCAACAGTGCGCCGAAATTGAGTATCGCCGCGCGCTTGCCGCTGCGCTTTTGCACGGCTGCGCCGATCGGCAACGCGCGCATATTGGCTTCAATTGCAACACCGGGACCGGCACCGCGCGGGTAGCGAACTGCCGCCGGCCCGCGGTGCATGTAGGCGGTGTAAAGCAGTTGCCGTGTTTCATTTTCGTCGGAGGGCGCTATGACTAGCAGGTTGGGTATACAGCGCAGGAACGAAAAATCAAAACTGCCGGCGTGCGAAGGGCCGTCTTCACCGACCAGCCCGGCGCGGTCCAGGCCAAAAGTTACGTCGAGGTCCTGCAGCGCTACATCGTGAATGAGCTGGTCGTAGCCGCGCTGCAAAAATGTGGAGTAGATTGCCACCACAGGTTTCATACCTGCACAGGCCAATCCGCCCGCCAGCGTGACCGCGTGTTGCTCGGCGATTGCAACATCATGGTAGCGCTCGGGAAAACGCCCGGCAAACCGCACCATGCCCGAGCCTTCGCACATGGCGGGAGTGATGCCTATCAGGCGGTCGTCAATTGCGGCCACATCACAGAGCCAGTCGCCAAAGATATCCTGGTACTTGCGGCCGGCTTGCTTTGCAGTCGACGGCGCCTTCGGGGTCGTGGCGGCAAGCGCTGACCCGCTAGCTGCGGCACCACTTGCCGGTTTTGGCGGTTCAATCTTGTTGATAGCGTGATAGCCCACCGGATCGGCTTCCGCCGGTGCAAAGCCCTTGCCTTTGACGGTACTCACATGCAGTAAACGCGGGCCTTTCAATGCCAGTACATTGCGCAGGGTCGGGACCAGCGAATCGAGGTCGTGACCGTCGATCGGCCCGATGTAGTTAAAACCCAGTTCTTCAAACAGCGCGCCGGGCGCGACCATGCCCTTCATGTGTTCTTCGGTTTTTCTCGCCAGCTCGGAGGCAGGGGGGATGATCGAGAGGACTTTCTTGCCCTGCTCGCGCAACTGGTTATAGGTTTTGCTGGCCCAGATTTTGGCGAAGTAGGTGGCCAGGCCGCCGATGTTTTTCGAGATCGACATTTGATTGTCATTCAGCACGACCAGCAGGTTGACGCCGGTATCAGCTGCGTGATTGAGCGCTTCGAATGCCATGCCCGCGGTCATTGCACCATCGCCGATAACGGCGACGCTCTGGCGCGCTTCACCGCGTGCGCGATAGGCCAGCGCCATGCCCAGTGCCGCGCTGATGCTGGTACTGGAATGGCCTGCGCCAAACGCGTCGTATTCGCTCTCGTCGCGTTTGGGAAAGCCGGCCAGTCCACCTGACTGTCGCATGCTGTGCATCAGCGCGCGCCGGCCAGTGAGAATCTTGTGCGGATAGGTCTGGTGACCTACGTCCCATACCAGCGCATCGCGCGGTGTATCCAGCAGGTAGTGCAGGGCAATCGTGAGCTCGACCACGCCGAGCCCTGCGCCGAAATGACCGCCGCTTTGCCCCACGCAGTAGAGTAATTCTTCGCGCAACTCGTCGGCCAGCTGCAGCAATTCATGCTCGTCGAGCGCGCGCAAGTCGGCGGGCAGCGCCGTCCTGTCGAGCAGCGGCGTGGCAGGGGCTCGGCTGGGAATCGACTGGAACAGGCGAGGACTACGCATACGAGGCTGGCAACCGGGGGCGGGCGGGGCGTGAGACCCCTGGCAGGAAGAATGGTACCCGAAAATGCCTTTCGCTGCGCGCCAAAGGGCCTGGAGCATCGCTGCGGGTGAAGGGTATCAGGGCTGGCATCTCCGTAAATGCGGTCTAGGATTCGCGCTTGGCGACATAGCGGGCAAGCTCGGCGAGTGGCCCGGCGCGTTCGCCCAGTGCTGCCAGTGCATCTACCGCTGCGCTGACGGTGGCGTTGGCGTAGGCCTCTGCCTCGGCAAGGCCCATGACGCTGGTAAAAGTGGGCTTGCCCCGCGCCGCATCTGCACCGCGCGCCTTGCCAGTCATTGCGGGCGAGCCGTTGACATCGAGGACATCGTCGCGCACCTGGAACGCTAGGCCAAGCGCGCCTGCGTAGCGCTGTAGAGTGTCGCGCGTATCGCGGTCGGCATCGGCACACAGGGCGCCGAGCCCGACTGCGCATTCGATCAGTGCGCCGGTCTTGAGCCTGTGCATGCTGCAAAGCGCGTCCAGCGTCAGGGATGCACCGGTAGCGGCGAGGTCGACCGCCTGCCCGCCGACCATGCCCAGCGCGCCGGCAGCACGCCCCAGCATGGCGAGTTGTTCGCGCAGCCTGACAGGTTGTTGCGACGTATTGTCGGCCAGCACTTCAAACGCCAGCGCCTGCAATGCATCGCCGGCCAGGATGGCAGTTGCTTCGCCGAAGCGGACATGGCAACTGGGTTTGCCACGGCGCATATCGTCATCGTCCATCGCTGGCAGGTCATCGTGCACCAGCGAGTAACAGTGCAGTAGTTCGATTGCCGCCGCGGCGCAATCAGCTGCGGCGAGACTGGCTTCAGATCGATCGCCCATGCAGTGCGCGCAGAGGTAGACCAGCATGGCGCGCAGGCGTTTGCCGCCGTCCAGCGCACTGTACTCGAGCGCGTCAAACAGGCCCTGCTGCGCGGCGAGTGTTTCGGCCTGTTCGCGCCTTGCCTGCAACAACTCGCCGAGCTTCAATTCGAAGCGCGGCCGATACGTGCCGAGCAGCGCGTCCAGCGATTCAGTCATCGAGCGCGTCGCTGTCCAGCGTTTGCAGTTGCAGTTTGCCGTCTTTTTCGCTGAGCAGGCGGATCTTCTGTTCAGCGTCTGCCAGCGCTGCCTGGCAGCTGCGCGTCAGTGCGACCCCTTCCTCGAAATGCCTGAGCGAATCTTCCAGGCTGAGCTCGCCTTCTTCCAGTAGTTCAACAATTTCCTCCAGTCTTTCGATAGAGGATTCAAAATCGGGTTTCTTTTTGCTGCGTGGCATGATGTTGGGTCGCGGGTTTGGGGTCACTGGCTGAAGCCGGTCGCCGGGGGCTTGTATGCGGCTCGGCAGCCCCGGCTCGTTGATCGCCAGCATCGCAATACAGAATCGCAATGCGTAACACGAAACGATTGGCTTGTTGGGCGCTAATTGTACGGTCTAGGGCGCGAAATTTCCTTGCTGTAATTACCCACGCGCAGGGCCGCAGGGCATTTCAGTAGTAATGCCATAAATAGCGGTTTTCGCTTAAGTTTTTGTGAATTCTGCCGATCCATGACTAGACTTGTGGGTGCAAAAAATCGCCCGTTCGCGTGATTCATTTCGAGATTTACTGCGGCCGCGCAAACGCGTGTGTCGGTACAGGTACGTGATGTTT
>JBATGO010000472.1:0-2249 GCA_049665845.1 Pseudomonadales bacterium
GTATACCACAGGCTTGACGCCGGCCCTGACCAGTACATCTGCGCAACCAAGGCCGGCTGGTCCCGCACCGATAATTGCCACGCGCTTACCGCTGTCGGTAACTTCCGACATATCGGGGCGCCAGCCCATCGCGATCGCCGTATCATTTATATATTTTTCGGCTGAACCAATTGTCACGGCGCCAAATCCATCGTTCAGCGTGCAGGCGCCCTCGCATAGACGGTCCTGCGGGCATACCCGTCCGCAAACCTCAGGCAAGGTATTGGTTTGATGGCTCAGTTCCGCAGCCTCGATAATATTGCCTTCCGCAATCAGTTTGAGCCAATTGGGAATGTAGTTGTGAACCGGGCACTTCCACTCACAGTAGGGATTGCCACACGCGATGCAGCGGTGCGACTGCTCCGCCACCTCAACCGCCGTAAACGGTTCATAGATTTCAACATAATTGGTCTTGCGCGCATCGAGCGATTTTTTCGCAGGGTCAGCGCGACGTACCTGGATGAACTGGAATACATTGTTTAATCGATCGGTCATATATCCTTTCCGCGTGCAGCAATAGCCGGGGTCTACTTAC
Source organism: Pseudomonadales bacterium (assembly GCA_049665845.1). Classification (GTDB taxonomy): domain Bacteria; phylum Pseudomonadota; class Gammaproteobacteria; order Pseudomonadales; family UBA7434; genus UBA7434. Next base: position 575 of record JBATGO010000472.1, read on the forward strand.
GCGGCGCGCGAGCGCACGCTGTCGAGCAGGCTCTCGAGGTTGGCTGCCTTGGGCTTTACCAACCAGAACAAGCGCAGGTAATCATCGAAATTTTCTGTAATCTGCTTGCCCCAGGCGCTGCCGGTCGCTGCGACGAACTGTTGCACGATGCCGCGCAGGTATCGACGGTAGGCCTCGACACTCTCGGTATTCACCCTGCAAATCTCGACCAGCTCATGATTGTAGCGATCGACAAACTGGTTATCGAGGTCGAGTACATAGGCCAGGCCTCCGGTCATGCCCGCGCCAAAGTTATTGCCTGTTTTACCCAGCACAACCACGGCACCCCCGGTCATGTATTCACAACAGTGATCGCCCGCGCCTTCGACAACCGCGAGCGCGCCGGAGTTGCGCACCGCGAAACGCTCGCCAGCGCGCCCTGCAGCGTACAGGCTTCCGCCGGTTGCACCGTACAGGCAGGTATTGCCCATGATGGGTGTTTTGTTCGAAGCAAAATTACTCTTCTCGGGCGGAACCAGCACCAACTGCCCGCCGGCCATGCCCTTGCCCACATAGTCGTTCGCATCACCGCGCAGCGTCATGTGAAGCCCGCCCGCATTCCAGACGCCGAAGCTCTGTCCGATTGTGCCGGTCAGCAAAATTTTGAGTGGAGCAGCCGCCATACCCATATTGCCATGGCGCTTGGCAATCTCCCCGGAAAGGCGCGCGCCAATGGAACGGTCGCAATTGGTGACAGGATACTCAAAATTTCCACCGCTGGAATTGGCGATCGCGGTAGCGGCATCGGCTACCATGCGTTCGGCAAGCTCGGCTTTGTCGTAAGGCTGATTCCGTGCAACCATACAGGTACGAGGTGCATCAACAGGCATTGCATCGTTGCCGAGCATGCTGGAAAAATCGAGCTTGTTCTGTTTCGGCGTGTTGCCAGGCAACACTTCGAGCAGGTCAGTTCGACCAACGAGTTCGACCAGGCTCGACACTCCCAGTGCCGCAAGCCACTCGCGCGTTTCCTCCGCAACAAACTTGAAAAAATTCATTGCCATCTCGACCGTGCCGATATAGTGCTGGTCGCGCAGGCGGTCGTTTTGTGTTGCAACACCAGTAGCGCAGTTGTTGAGATGGCAAATGCGCAAATACTTGCAGCCCAGCGCAACCATTGGCGCGGTACCAAAGCCGAAGCTCTCGGCGCCCAGCATCGCAGCCTTGATCACGTCAAGCCCTGATTTCAAACCGCCATCGGTTTGTACACGCACCTTGTCACGCAAGCCATTAATGCATAGCGCCTGTTGCGTTTCAGCAAGGCCCAGCTCCCAGGGGGAACCTGCGTAACGAATAGAAGTTAGCGGGCTCGCTGCCGTGCCGCCATCATAGCCCGAAATCGTTATCAGGTCGGCGTAGGCTTTGGCGACGCCCGCTGCGACGGTACCCACGCCGGGTTCCGAAACCAGCTTGACCGAAACAAGTGCATCAGGGTTAACCTGCTTGAGATCGAAAATAAGCTGTGCAAGGTCTTCGATGGAATAAATATCGTGGTGTGGAGGCGGTGAAATAAGTGTTACGCCGGGCACCGAATAACGCAGCCGGGCGATCAGTTTATTAACCTTGCCGCCGGGCAGCTGGCCACCTTCGCCCGGCTTGGCGCCCTGGGCGATCTTGATTTGCAACACCTCCGCAT
>JBATGO010000473.1:0-9639 GCA_049665845.1 Pseudomonadales bacterium
GGCTGCCGGAAGGGCGTTGCGGTTGCATGACACGCTGTAAATACTTCCCTGTACGCTCGCGGGCCGCGTCCATGCGGCCCGACGGTCATGCAACCACAACGCTCTCCCGGCAGCACCCCGAAATCGCGCGAGGTTTAAATGTTAGCGCATGGTTTCGGTGCATAAGCTTGCGACTGTGTTTTTGCCGACTCTGTTTTGCCGAACCTGCTTTGCAGCGATGCCGCAATTACGCGGTTTCCAGCATTTCTTTTGCGTGCGCGAGGGTTGATTCGGTGACATCAAGGCCACCGAGCATACGCGCCAGCTCCGCGCGGCGCGCATCCCTGTCGAGCCGGGTGATATCGGTGCTCGCACTGTTTTTGGAAAGCTGTTTGGTCACCAGCAGGTGATGGCTACCCTTCGCCGCTACCTGCGGCAGGTGAGTGACACAAATAACCTGGCTGCGCTTGCCGAGTTCGCGCAACAGGTTGCCTACCACTTCGGCCACCGCACCGCTTATTCCCACATCGACCTCATCGAACACCAGTGTTGGTGTCGCGCTGGTCTGCACCGTTGAAACCTGAATCGCCAGCGAAATACGTGAGAGCTCTCCGCCAGAGGCAATTCTTGCCAGCGGCTGCGCGGGTTTGCCTGGCACTGTCGAGATCAGGAATTCGATCGACTCGGCCCCGTTTGGTGCAGGCATAGTCGATTCCCGCCCGGTTAGCGCAAGCACAAAGCGGCAGTGTTTCATTTGCAGTTCGCCAAGCCGCTTTGCAACAGCCGTCTCAAGCTTGCGGGCACTGGCCTTGCGCATTTGCGAAAGCTTGCTTGCGCACTGCGTGTAGCGCAGCTCAATCTCCTGCTGCCGTTCGCGCAATTCCGCCGCCAGGCCTTCGCCGTTTTGCAGTTGGCCAAGTTCGACTGCCAGTGCTTTGTGCAGTTCCTGCAGCGCGCTGGCACGCGCATTGTGCTTGCGTGCGATGGTGTGGATGGCATCCAGCCGCGCCTCAACTTCGCGCAAGCGCGCAGGATCAAGCTGCACGCGCTCAGCGGCGTCGCTGATGTCGGCGATTGCTTCCTGCAACTGGATGGCTGCCGATTCAAAAAGTGTGCGTGCATTGTCGAGTTCGGGCAGCGCGTTTGCACATTCGCCCAGACGTGCATTGGCTTGCCGCATCGAGGCGATCAGGCTGTCGCCGCTATCATTGCTGTCACCATCACAAATGTATTGCACCGCTTGCAGCTGTGAAAGCAGCGTCTCTGCATTGGCAAGCACTTTGTGTTCCGCTTCGAGCGCGGCCAGCTCGCCTTCACCGAGCTTGAGCTTATCGAGCTCCTGCACCTGGTAGGCAAGCAACTGCTTGCGCGCATCATCGGAGGAGGCGGCTCTCAGCAAGGTCTCGATGCGATGTTTCAGGTTGCTCCACTCTCTGGCGAGTTCGGTCGCTTCGGCACATAATTCGCCGTGTTTGCCGAAGTCATCGAGCAACTCGCGGTGGCTGGACTTGCTAAGCAGCGACTGGTGCTCATGCTGCCCGTGCAGGTCGACCAGCAACAGCGCGAGCTCGCGCAGCTCGCTGACATTGATTGGGCTTCCATTAACGAATGCACGGCTGCGGCCGTCGGGTTTCAGGACGCGTCGACAAAGCACCTGTTCGCCGTCCTGCAATTCGCGCTCGCGCAGCCAGCGCAGCGCACTTGAGTTATTAGGCAGTACAAATCCGGCACTGAGCTCGGCCGCGCGCGTTTCGTCGCGCAGGCAATGTTTTTGTGCCTTGCCGCCCAATGCCAGCGCCAATGCATCGAGCAATACCGATTTGCCTGCCCCGGTTTCGCCAGTGATGACGCACAGGCCGGGCTCAAAATCGATATCGAGTGTATCGATCGTGGTGAAATTTCGTATGCAGAGTTCGCTGAGCATGGCGCAGTGTTGGTACCGTCGGGTATACGGCGTCGATTGGGTAGGCGCCGCGCGTTGCAATGATTGCAAGCATTATCCTTGTGCGCCGCGCACGGAGGCTTGCGCGGCACAGGCAGTTGGCGTAAGTTTATCGGAAGTTGCGCGCCAATGCAGTGTGCGCTCACGCGATTATGCGCCCAAATGCCCGGACTTGAAAACAGAGCGACGATGCCAAAAAATAATCTCAGCGAACGCAACCTGAAGCTGCTCAACACGCTGGTCGAGCGCTATATTCGCGATGGTGTTCCGGTGGGCTCCAAAACGCTGGCGCTGGAGCCCTCCATAGGGCTAAGCGCCGCGAGTATCCGCAACATCATGGCCGAGCTTGAAGAGGCGGGCCTGTTGCATTCACCGCACACCTCAGCAGGTCGCGTGCCCACCGATCGCGGGTACCGCCTGTTTGTGGACAGCATCGTGACTACTGACGTGATGTCGACCAGCGACCTGCAGGAAAAGATCAAGGTAGAGCTGAAGAGCGACCTCGCGCCTGCGAAGCTTGCCGAATCAGCCTCGTCGCTGCTCTCGGAGCTGACGCAACAGGCCGGACTGGTGTTGCTGCCGCGCAGTGTTGCACTGAAGTTCCGCCAGGTTGAATTCCTGCCGCTGTCGAGCAAGCGGGTGCTGGCGATCATCGTACTCAATGAGCAGGAAGTGCAAAATCGCGTACTGCACACTGAAGAGGACTATAGCGAAGAACAATTGCAGCGTGCCGCAGCGTTTATTAACGAGCACTATGCGGGTCGCGAAGTGCGCGAAGTGCGCGAATTATTGTTGTCGAGTATGCGGAAAGATAAATCCGTTATCGATCAGTTGATGCAGTCTGCGATCGACTTCGCCAGTCGTGCGCTGGACAGCGTTGAACCGGGTGGCAGCGATTATGTCGTGGCGGGGCAGGCCAACTTGCTGGAAGGCCAGCGCGGCCAGTTTGAGGATATGGAAAAGCTGCGCGATCTTTTCGCAGCGTTCCAGCAAAAGAAAGATATCCTGCACCTGATGGAGCGCTGTGCCAGCGGGCAGGGTATACAGGTTTTTATCGGCGAGGAATCGGGGTATGAAGTACTCGACGGTTTTTCGGTGATCACGGCGCCCTATGAGTCCGCGGGCCAGCCGGTTGGCGTGTTGGGCGTGATCGGGCCGCGTCGCATGGCTTACGAAAGAGTGGTCCCCATGGTAGATGTGACCGCGCGATTGCTGTCTGCCGCACTGAAAAGTTGACCGGCCCAGGTGTACAAAAAAAGCACAGTTTCGGATTATTGCCTGCTTAATTCCCGCCCGCGCTCTTGAATTCATGCCGACCCGCCCCCACCATGCCCGGCGCGAGCGATTGGCCGAATGCTGCCGTGGGCCGGTTTCCGCACCTGGCAGCGTTGGAAAAGCCCGGTTACCCGTTAGGCCGACGGACAGCAATATTCACCTGGAATAATCGGCGGAAGCAATCTTGCGGCCACTGCATAGTGCCGGCATTGGCGGCGTTGCGTGACAGACAGGTTTATTGATCGGGAGGGTAGTGAGTGGCGAACAAGCGCGACACATTTGCAGGTGCGCAAGCGCCTGATACTGACGATACAGGTGTTGATGCCACGGTAGCCGGGACTGCTGCTGACGGCATTGATGAGGCATCAGCGAATACGCCAATCAGCGCAGAGGCAAGCGCTGCACAGGATGATCCTGTGGTGCGCATGCTGGAAGATGTTGAGCAACTTCAGCAGGACCTTGTAGATGCAAAGGAGCAGGCGCTGCGCGCAGCAGCCGAAATGCAGAATGTGCGCAAGCGAGCCGAGCGCGATGTGGAAAATGCGCACAAATATGGCCAGGAAAAGCTCATAGCCGCATTGTTGCCTGTGCTCGATAACCTCGACAGGACGCTTGATGCAGCGCAAGCAGGAGAGGGGCAGACAGGTGCCGCGGACCCGGCGCAGGTTGCGGAGCAACTCACGTTGATCATCGAGGGTGTCGAACTGACGCGCAAGAGTGCACTGGATGCATTGAAGCAGTTTTCGGTAGAAGTGCTGGAGCCCTATGGCGAGCCTTTCGATCCGCAGCTGCACGAAGCGATGACCATGATCGAGAGCGATACGGTCGAGCCCAACAGTGTGATTGACGTGCTGCAAAAGGGTTATCGTTTGCACGGGAGACTGCTGCGTGCGGCGATGGTGGTCGTAGCCAAGGGCTGATTGACTTTACGCATCCAGCCGCTGAAAAACGGTATTTCGTTTTTCACGGGCAGTTTTTCAGCGGTCCCGGCCGGATGAGGCGGGCCCAAAACCCCCTTCAAACGTTGAAAAACAGGAACAAGCCCCCATATCAACGACGTAACAGTCGCTGCCGAATTCAGTGTGAATAGCAGGCAGCGGTAAACCGGAACGAATTTTTAGTCGGCCCCAGGGGCTGAAGTGCTGGAGACAATCATGGGCAAAATTATCGGAATCGACCTCGGTACCACCAACTCCTGTGTGGCGGTGCTCGATGGCGGCAAGGCCAGGGTCATCGAAAACGCCGAGGGCGATCGCACGACCCCGTCGGTGGTTGCATACACCAGCGACGGCGAGGTGCTGGTCGGCCAGTCCGCCAAACGGCAGGCGGTGACCAACCCGCAAAATACGCTGTTTGCGGTCAAGCGCCTGATCGGTCGCAAGTTTGACGACGGCGTGGTGCAGAAAGATATTGAAATGGTGCCCTACAGTATCGTCAAGGCCGATAATGGTGATGCCTGGGTGCAGGCCGGGGGCGAGAAAATGGCGCCGCCGCAGGTTTCTGCACAAGTACTGATGAAAATGAAGAAAACCGCGGAAGATTTTCTCGGCGAGAAAGTGACCGAAGCGGTGATCACCGTGCCTGCGTATTTCAACGATGCGCAGCGCCAGGCAACCAAGGATGCAGGCAAGATCGCCGGCCTTGATGTCAAGCGTATCATCAACGAACCTACCGCAGCAGCGCTTGCCTACGGCATGGATAAATCCGGCGGTGACCGCACCATTGCGGTCTTCGACCTCGGCGGCGGCACCTTCGATATCTCCATTATCGAAATTGCTGATGTCGATGGTGAAAAACAATTTGAAGTGCTGTCGACCAACGGTGACACTTTCCTGGGTGGTGAAGACTTTGACCTCGCGCTGATCGAATACCTGGTTGAAGAGTTCAGGAAAGACAGTGGCATGAGCCTGAAAGGCGACCCGCTGGCGATGCAGCGCCTGAAAGAAGCTGCGGAAAAAGCCAAGATCGAGTTGTCCAGCTCGCAGCAAACCGAAGTCAACCTGCCGTACATCACTGCAGATGCCAGCGGCCCGAAACACCTTGTTGTGAAAATGTCCCGCGCCAAACTGGAATCGCTGGTGGGTGACCTTGTCGAGCGTTCGCTCGAACCGGTCAAACTTGCGCTGAAAGACGCTGATATGAGCGCGTCGGATATCAACGAAGTACTTTTGGTGGGTGGGCAGACGCGCATGCCGCTGGTGCAGGAAAAAGTTACTGCATTTTTTGGCAAGGAACCGCGCAAGGACGTCAACCCCGATGAGGCTGTTGCAGTTGGTGCAGCGATCCAGGGCGCGGTGCTTGCCGGCGATGTGAAAGACGTGTTGCTGCTCGACGTCACACCGCTGACCCTGGGCATCGAAACCATGGGCGGTGTTGCTACGCCTTTAATCGAAAAGAACACGACCATCCCGACCAAAAAGTCGCAGATCTTCTCGACTGCGGAAGATAACCAGACCGCGGTGACCATCCACGTGGTACAGGGCGAGCGCAAACAGGCCACCGCGAACAAGTCGCTGGGTCGATTCGACCTCGCAGACTTGCCGCCTGCGCCGCGCGGTGTCCCCCAGGTCGAGGTTACTTTCGATATCGACGCGAACGGTATCCTGAACGTGTCGGCCAAAGACAAGGCCACCGGCAAGGAGCAGTCGATCGTGATCAAGGCGTCTTCCGGATTGTCGGAAGAAGAGATCGAGAGCATGGTTAAGGACGCCGAGGCCAACGCCGAGGCGGACCGCAAGTTCGAAGCGCTGACCACCGCGCGCAACACCGCCGAAGGCCTCGCCAATGCGTCGCGCAAGACGCTGCAGGAGGCAGGTGACAAGGCGACAGCGGAAGAGAAAGCGGCCATTGAAGCTGCGATCAAGGATGTCGACGAAGCGGTGAAGACCGGCGACAAGGATGCAATCGACAAGGCGGCTGCGAAACTCACTGAAGCCTCCTCTTCGCTTGCGCAAAAGATGTATGCCGAACAGGCCGCACAGGCTCAGGGTGGCGGCGAAGGGCAGGCGGCCGCCGATGGCGAGGGCGGCGGCGCAAGCGACGACGTGGTCGACGCCGAGTTCGAGGAAGTCAAGGAAGATAACAAGTAATTCTGTTAACACAGCGCTTGTATTACAAAACCCGCATCACGGGTTTGTGATGCAAGCGATAATCGAGGGGTCGCTGCGCAGGCATCGACCCCGCGTTCGTATCCGGCGTTGAAAAATTCGGGGCTTCAGCGATGGTGCGATGCGCCGTGTAAAACCCGTCAAAAATGGCAACCGCAATGTTTTGCGCAACACCCGCGTAACATTTGCATAAGCAACGGTTTGAGCAACGATGTCTAAACGCGACTACTACGACGTGCTCGGTGTAAACAGCACCGCAGAGGCCAGTGAAATCAAAAAGGCCTACCGCCGTATTGCCATGAAATTTCATCCTGATCGCAACCCTGACGATCCCAAAGCTGACGAAAAATTCAAGGAAGCCACCGAAGCCTACGAAGTGCTGAGCGACACGAAAAAGCGCTCCGCCTACGACCAGTACGGCCATGCCGGCGTCGATCCGCAAATGCACGGCGGCGGTGGCGGTGGTTTTGGCGGCGCCAATTTCAGCGATATTTTTGGCGATGTTTTTGGCGATATATTCGGAGGCGGTGGTGGTGGCGCACGTGGTCGTGCGGGCCCGCAACGTGGCGCAGACCTGCGTTACAATCTCGAGTTGTCGCTGGAACAGGCGGTGCATGGCGACACCCTGAAAATAAAAGTACCCACGCTGGTAGCCTGCAGTACCTGCGACGGGTCAGGTGCGAAAAAAGGCAGCTCGCCTGCGACTTGCGGCACTTGCAACGGCCAGGGCCAGGTGCGCATGACCCAGGGCTTCTTTTCGGTCCAGCAAACCTGTCCTAACTGTCGCGGAACCGGTTCGGTGATAAAGGATCCCTGCGGCAGCTGTCGCGGGCAGGGTCGCGTTGAACAAACTAAAACGTTATCGGTAAAAGTGCCGCCCGGCGTCGACACTGGCGATCGTATCCGACTCACCGGTGAAGGCGAAGCAGGCCCCGATGGCGGCGGCGCCGGCGACCTGTACGTGCAGGTACATGTGCGCGAGCATGCAATTTTCGAGCGCGACGGCAAGAATCTGTACTGTGATGTGCCGATCAGTTTTGCCGACGCAGTGCTCGGCGGCGAACTGGAGGTACCAACGCTCGATGGCCGTGTAAAACTGAAAATCCCGCCGGAAACACAGACCGGTAAAATGTTCAGGTTGCGCGCCAAGGGCGTTACACCCGTACGTGGCGGTGCGGCCGGCGACCTGATCTGCCGTGTGGTGATCGAAACGCCGGTTAACCTCAATCGCGAGCAAAAGGAACTGGTGCGACAGTTACAAAACAGCTTTGACGACGCAGACGGTGGTCATGCGCCGCGCAAGAGCAGCTGGTTCGAAGGCGTACGTTCCTTTTTTGACGATATAAAAAACTGACCCGCTCGCTTGGGTCCAACGCACCGCTCGCGTTAGCATGGCGCCTGTTGTTGTAGATTGAGGTGTAGATTGAGGTGTAGATGCAGGTGTCGATGCAGGTGTAGATATAGATACAGGTGCCGTGGATGCTTTCGCATCGCACTGAATAAGCGCGCACCCGCGCAACCCTTTCCTATCACGAGATTCAGAACATGTTGCGAGTAGCTGTTACCGGCGCGGCCGGACGCATGGGCAGGGCCCTTATCGAAGCGCTTGAGCAGCATCCCGACGCGCAACTGTCAGCCGCACTGGAGCGCCCGGACAGTTCCCTGATCGGTGCCGATGCGGGTGAGCTTGCGGCGCTGGGTAAAAAGAACGTACAGGTGGTCGCCGACCTCACGCAGGTGCTTGACGATTTCGACGTACTGATCGACTTCACCGTGCCTGCCGCAACGCTTGCCAACGCAGCGCTTTGTGCGGCGCATGGCAAGGGCATGGTAATCGGCACTACCGGTTTCGATCCGGTGCAAAAAGCAGCGCTTGTACAGTTGCTTGAAAGTATTCCCGTGGTGATGGCCGCCAACTTCAGCGTTGGCGTGAACCTGTGTTTCAAACTCTCTGCGCTCGCGGCATCGCTACTGGGCGATACGGCTGATATTGAGATCATTGAGGCACATCACCGGCACAAGGTCGATGCACCGTCGGGTACTGCATTGCGGCTCGGCGAAGTTGTGGCAGAAGCGCTCGGGCGCGATCTGGAAAAAGTCGCGGTCTATGGCCGCGAGGGCCAGACCGGCGCGCGCGATCATGCAACGATCGGTTTTGCGACGGTCAGGGCTGGCGATATCGTTGGTGATCACACGGTGTTATTTGCCCACGACGGCGAGCGGGTAGAAATTACCCACAAGGCCAGTTCTCGCATGGCTTTTGCGCGCGGCGCGGTTCGCGCAGCTTGTTGGTTAAAAAACAGACAGACCGGGATATATGACATGCAAGATGTGCTGGAATTAAATTGATTGATTTGTAGGCATTTTGCGTTTCCGGATCGTCCGTAACCGGGCAAACATCAAAATGTAGTTGTTTTGTTCGCCACTTGTTAGTACCATCGCCCACGTTCCGGAGCGTATGTGAACGTTTCCTGCGCGCCGGCTCACTCCGTAGCAACCCTTCCCCGGGGGGCGTTCCGGATAACAATAAATGAATAAATGTAAGCTGCATAAAGTGTGACCCTGGAGAACATTGTTTGCTGGCCCGTGATCATCGGCGCCTGTCCCTCCTGCGGTCTGTTGTCTCTGTTCTGTCGCTAATAACGGTGCGCGTGGTTGCTTCTGCGTGATTGCCTGAAAACAAAGCAGGAAAAAAGCTAAAAATACAAACGTAAGAATAAAATCGCTCTGCTGCCCGATCCTCTGCTGTCCACCCGTCCCCGCGAGTGGAGCGCCATTAAAAGGAACGGACAATAAAACAGCAGCAGGCAACCCTGGAGTGATTGGAAAATGAAAAAGAATTTATTGGCTGCCGCTGTGGCTTCTTCAGTGCTGTTTATGTCCAGTGCGCAAGCATTCATAGATTGTGGCAATGCATCCGTCAGTTGTGCGTCTGTTTCACTTAATGGTGTAACAGTCACTTACGATGCGAACCAGTTGAACGCATCAGGTTTCTACGATGCGCCAGTCCTGAGTGATGACGGGTTTGGCAACGTAATCGTTGATTTACGTGCCACTTCGAATTTCTTCGCCAACGCTGATTCATCGGTACCATCTGACTCGACGATCGGTGCAGCGCTGCTTGATATCGTTGTCGACCAGCAGACCGGGCAGGCAGTTGAGGAATTGTTTATTTTTGAAGGCGGTAACTACGTCACTTCGGGTGCTGGCTCGGTGGCGCAAACCGGCGAGTTGAAGGTAACCGACAATACTTCCGGAACCACCAATGCAGGCACTGGCCAGAATACCTATTCGGCCGGTTCTTTCACCGGTAGTGGTGACTGGAGTGTGCTGGGT
>JBATGO010000474.1:0-3246 GCA_049665845.1 Pseudomonadales bacterium
CCACAGGCCATGTTGTTGCGCCTGGTTTCATTGATTCAGCAAACCTGATCGATATGGCCTATCTGGACTATGCTGATATGACGCTTGCTAGTTATCCTGACAACCGCTTGATTGCGCCATCCCTACATCAAGGCGTGACCACTTTATTGTGGGGAGAGAGCGGTCAATGGACGCCTTCCACCATTAAGGATTTTCAGGAGGTTTTCACAAGCGGTGACGGATTAGGTGCCAACGTGGCGGTCTATGCAGGGCATCTTGCGATTCGCAAGGAAGTCATGGGAATGGAGCAGCGATCGCCGACAAAGAAGGAGTTGGAACGTATGAATGCTCTGGTCCGCGCGGCGATGGAACTGGGCGCGGTTGGCCTGTCGACACCTTTACTAGTCGTGCCGGCCCGTTACAGCGACACCGATGAGTTGGTAGCCCTGGCCAAGGAAGTCGCATTGTTTGACGGGATTTTCAATTCTCACTTCATGCGCAATCCCTTCGGTGCCGCAGTTGAATCTGTCGCCGAGGTTATTGATATCGGCCGTAAGGCCGACATACCTGTCAAGCTGGAAGCTATACGGGTGGGAGGCCTCCGTAATAAAGGCTTAATCAGCGACATTATCGCCATGATCAATGAAGCCCGTTCCGATGGGGTTGAGATGGTTACCGGACAGTACCCGTATGATGCAGGCGCGGCCTATTTACTATCCGACATGGTCCTGATACCCGGAGAGCATTTGGCTTTTAGACAACCTTTTGATCCCGAGCGGTTACGAAGGTTAAGAACAATGTTGCAAAACCGCGAGCAGCGAAGCCTGCTCAAAGATGCATCCGAGAACGGTGTCGATGGTGGTGTCTCATATCTCAAGCTCCTGGAGGGCTATGATGGCATCCGCATAGAGTCGGTTCCTGGCAAGCCGAATCTGGCAGGCCGTTATCTTGTTCATATTGCGGAGCAACGTGGTATTGATCCCTTTGACGCGCTGTCGGAATTGATAGTTGAAGCCGATGACAAGATTCTCATCGCGATCGGTGCCAGCGATGAGGAGGACGACCGGGCGCTGCTGGTACAACCCTGGAATATGATCTCCAGCTTCGGCGAAGATATAGCATTTACACCTTTTCGCAATCACCCACGTTCAACAGGAACGTTTCCCCGCGTGCTTGGGCACTACGTGCGTGAAGAGAATCTACTGAGTCTGCCCGAGGCGATTCGCAAGATGACTTCGATGCCTGCCGATTTTCTGCGCTTGTATGATCGCGGGCGAATTAGGGCAGGTTTGGTTGCTGATGTCGTCATATTCGATCCGGCACAGATTGCCGCCCGGTCGACCTGGTTGGAGCCGGATCGATTCTCAACGGGCGTGATTCATTTGATCGTGAATGGCATTTCTGTGATTGAAGAGGGCGAATTGACGGGCAGCGCGCCGGGGAAGTTTGTGACGAGACAAACTCCTCAATCCGGAAGCCGCGCCTCATCTGACTGTTCTGCTGAACATGGCGTTAGCTATCTCTGTGGATTCGTCATTCCGGAAGATATCGTAAACGTCGGATCGACCGGTCTGGTGCTCGCGTCCGGGGGCGCGGGGCCTGGTTTAATGTATTTGATCAATCCCGAATCAGGCACACGGACAGAGCTGATCAACAGCGGGACGTTTAGATTACAGCACGATAGCAACGCCTGGCCAGATTGTCCGGGCAAACTAAACCTTGAAGCGTTTGACGTACACGGCCTCAGCCTGACAGAAACAGCGGATGGCCTCTTCAGTATCTACTCAACCAGTCACGGCGAACGAGAAGCTATTGAGATTTATGAATTGGACTTAACCGGAGGCGTTCAAGGCGTAGGACCGGTGCTGACATGGACGGGCTGCGTGATGTTGCAGCAGGACGGCCACTTTAATTCTGTCGCGCAGCTCCGGGACGGTGGCTTCGTGACGACCAGAATGATCGATCAGGACGCAAATCTTGAGAGTGTTTGGGGGACGATCACCGGGCGGGTATTTGAATGGCATCCTGGCGCTGAGTTGCAACCAGTCGCAGGGACTGAGTTGTCACTACCAAACGGCATTGCAGTTTCGGCGGACCAGCGTTACATGTACGTCACGGCCACCGGCACTGAGGAGCTGGTTCGATTTGACCGTGGTACGACCCCGATTGGCAGGCGTACTGTGCCTACGCCAATGGGGCCGGACAATATCCATTGGGACAGCAAAGGGATGCTTATGGTCGCGGGAGCACACGAAGCCGATCCTGCAAGCTGCGATGCGTCGCTTTGTTTTGCCGGCTGGGAAGTGATCGAAGTCGATCCGGAGACGCTCGAGATCGCTCATCTAGCTGGTGCCGATGACTCCGCCTCAATGCGGCGGGCGAGCGCCGCGATCCGGGTGGGTAACGAGATCTGGGTCAGCGGCCCGGATCGGATTGCGCGCATCCAGGTGCACTGACTAGTACACCAGCGTCAGACACGATAGTCCTGTTTCTATGTAAAACGAAAAACTCAAGACTTACATAGTTTTTTATTATCCGCCGATACCTTTATTGTATTTTCGCCCGCTGTTAGATTCGTTGATAATTACCATGGCCGGTAAGTGTCACAAATACAAGGGATTTGGAGCCTCCATGGGATGACTGAGCTAGTCGCAAAGGGTACTCGTCGAAAGTGTCGATAGTCATCTGGGGGGCTGGCGCCATCGGCGGAACGATAGGCGCGTATCTGGTTCGAGCAGGGCACGATATTCTGTTTGTTGACAGCGATCGTGAGCATGTTGCCGCAATGAACGAACAGGGGCTGAAGATCATAGGTGCTGTCGATGAATTTTCAATTTCAGTTAAGGCGGTGATTCCAGAGAATTTATCAGGAAAATTCGACAAGATTGTCCTGGCCACTAAGGCACAAAATACCAGAGAGGCGATGGAAGCTATCAAGCCACATTTAACCGAGAATGGTTATGTGTTATCGGCACAAAACGGTTTGAATGAGCTTGTCATTCAGGAAACAGTTGGTAGAAAACGGACAATCGGTGCGTTGGTCAACTTCGGGGCGGATTACCATTCACCTGGGCAAATCCAGTTTGGTGGACGGGGCGCAATCGTGATAGGTGAGTTGGACGGAGTAATCTCTGAACGTCTCAATCATCTGCAGAGTGTCATGCTGGGTTTTGATGAAAATGCTGCGGTAACAGATGACATTTCGGGCTACCTGTGGGGGAAAATGGTCTTTGGTGCGATAGTCTTTATTACAGCGCTCACCAACGA
>JBATGO010000475.1:0-3714 GCA_049665845.1 Pseudomonadales bacterium
CCGGGTTACAGGCCAGTAGCTCAATTGGCAGAGCGACGGTCTCCAAAACCGTAGGTTGGGGGTTCGATTCCCTCCTGGCCTGCCACTAACCGGATGCATTTGAAGTTAATTTCGTTTTTTCACGGCAGGCTGCAGACGCTACAGCACGATGAGTAATACACAATCAGGCAAACCCGCAATCAATACTGTGCTGTGGATCGTTGCGCTGGCATTGGTTGCCGGCGGCATTTATGGCAACGCCTATTTTGGTGGCGAGTCCCTGCTTTACCGTGTGCTCGGTTTGCTGGTCGTTGCGATGGTCGCGGCACTGGTAGCGCTGCAAACGATTGAGGGCAAGGCGTTCTGGGCCTTGATCAAGGGCGCTCGCACCGAAATTCGCAAAGTCGTCTGGCCCACGCGGCAGGAAACGATGCAAACCTCACTGATGGTGCTGGCGGTTGTCGTGATAGTCGGCCTCATCCTTTGGGGGCTGGACACCATACTCGGTTGGGCGGCGTCGATTTTTATCGGCTAGCGCCATCAATCGCATCGATTGGCGCGCCTAATCGAGCGAGCCAGAAAGATTCATGCCAAATAGATGGCATTACAACGGCAGGTTGTACAGGTAATTAGATGAGCAAGCGTTGGTACGTGGTGCATGCATTCTCGGGCTTTGAAAAACGCGTCCAGGATTCGCTTCGCGAGCGCGTTGAACGCGCCGGCATGCAGGAAAAGTTTGGCGAAATCCTCGTGCCGACCGAAGAAGTGGTCGAAATGAAGGCCGGCCAGAAGCGTAAAAGCGAGCGCAAGTTTTTCCCGGGCTACGTGCTGGTTGAAATGGAACTCGATGACGACACCTGGCACCTGGTGAAGGAAACGCCACGCGTGATGGGCTTTATTGGCGGCAAGGCAGACAACCCCGCGCCCATCACCAAGAAAGAAGCGGACGATATCTTGCAGCGCATCCAGTCCAGCGAAGAGGCGCCGAAGCCCAAAACGCTGTTCGAGCCGGGTGAAATGGTGCGTGTAACCGATGGGCCTTTTAACGATTTCAATGGTGTCGTCGAAGAAGTGAATTACGAAAAGAGCCGCATCCAGGTGTCGGTACTCATTTTCGGTCGTTCGACGCCGGTCGAACTGGAATTCGGCCAGGTCGAAAAGACCTAGCTGTAAAGTCGCGGCGATTGCAATGCCGCGCAAGGGGAGCGTCGAAGCGCTTGCGTCAATGTTATTTGCCGACGTAATTGCGAGGGGGCGTGCTCGAACCCAACCAAGAGGTATAGCAACATGGCTAAGAAAGTACAGGCCTATGTCAAACTGCAGGTTCCTGCAGGCCAGGCCAACCCAAGTCCGCCGGTAGGTCCCGCACTGGGCCAGCATGGCGTTAACATCATGGAGTTTTGCAAGGCGTTTAACGCTGAAACGCAGGGCATGGAGCCGGGGCTGCCAACGCCGGTGGTCATTACGGTTTACAGCGACCGCAGCTTCACTTTTATAAAGAAAACCCCGCCGGCAGCGGTTCTGCTGCGCAAGGCCGCGGGCATCAAGAAAGGCAGCGGCACGCCCAACACCAACAAGGTCGGCAAGGTAACCCGCGCCCAGCTTGAGGAAATTGCTACCACCAAGATGGCCGATCTGAATGCGTCCGATATGGATGCAGCCGTTAGCATCATTGCAGGCAGCGCTCGTTCTGCAGGTATCGAGGTGGAGGGCTAGATCATGGCTAAATCAAGCAAACGCGCGAAAGCAATCGCAGAAAAAATTGAGCTCGGTAAGGCCTACCCGATCGAAGAGGCGGTGGCGCTGCTGACAGAAATATCGACGGTCAAATTCAAAGAGTCGATCGACGTATCCATCAACCTGGGCATCGACCCGCGTAAATCTGACCAGGCGGTGCGCGGTGCAACAACATTGCCCAACGGCACCGGCAAAGACGTGCGTGTAGCGGTATTTGCAGCCGGTGCCAATGCCGATGCAGCGAAAGAGGCGGGTGCCGACGTGGTTGGCATGGACGATCTCGCCGAAAAAGTAAAAGGCGGCGAACTCGATTTTGACGTGGTTATCGCCTCTCCCGACGCGATGCGTGTGGTTGGCCAGCTCGGGCAGATTCTCGGTCCTCGAGGGCTGATGCCGAATCCGAAAACAGGCACAGTCACACCCGATGTTGCTACTGCCGTGAAGAATGCCAAGAGCGGGCAGGTGCGCTACCGCGCCGACAAAAACGGCATCATTCATGGAGCGATCGGCCGGGTTGGCTTTGACGGCAGCGCAATCAAACAGAATCTTGAGGCGCTGTTGGCCGACCTGAAAAAGGCCAAGCCCGCGTCTTCCAAGGGGGTTTTCCTGAAAAAAATATTTCTTTCCACGACGATGGGGCCGGGTCTGCTGGTCGACCAATCCTCGCTGGAAGCTTAGGCAGGTTTTTTGAATTCGGAATGCATCGCAATAGCGGTTGCATTCCAACAAGGCTTTGAGCGGCACTGGAGTTGAGCGCAATTGCGCTTTCTCCTGCCATCAAAGACCGCAGGTGTTATTGGCTTGTGACCCGCGTTAGCGGCATGGACAGCCAGGCTTAATCAGGTTTTGGCCTGGCCTGCGCAGATGGTGAGTGCGAAATTGCTCTGTAGGTTTTTCCAGGCAGTTTCTCAACCACCGATGGTGGTTGCGGGAAATCTTCAAATTGCCTTTGCGCTGTTTGGGTTTTCGGTAACTTTTTTTTAGCGTGGCATGGGAGTATACCCAATGGCATTAAATCTCGACGGCAAGAAACAGATTGTGGCCGAAGTTAGCGAGACTGCCAGCGGTGCCCTGTCTTTGGTCGTGGCCGATTCTCGCGGCGTTAATGTGACCGATATGACAGAACTCCGCGCCAAAGCACGAGCAGCGAATGTGCGATTGCGTGTTGTGCGCAATACACTCGCTCGTCGCGCCCTGGCGGACACTGAGTACGAATGCGTAAGCGAAGTACTTGCCGGTCCGTCGCTGTTTGGCTTTTCAATGGAAGACCCCGGCGCCTGCGCCAGGATTTTCAAGGACTTTGCCAAACAGAACGACAAGTTTGAAATAAAGGCTTTGTCGGTGGGCGGCGAACTTCTCGGCGCAGACAAAATTGATGTGCTGGCAAAACTGCCGACGCGTGACCAGGCCCTGGCCTCTCTCGCGGCGGTGATGATTGCTCCGGTTACCAAACTGGTACGCACCTTCAACGATGTTCCGGGTCGAGTCACTCGTGTGGTGGCAGCAGTGAAAGACAAGAAAGCGGAAGAGGCGGCGTAATCAAGCAACGCCTTCGCTATCGCTTTATCAATTTTGAGGAAAATGAATCATGGCTTTATCTAAAGATGAAATTCTTGACGCGATCGCCCAGATGAGCGTTATGGATGTGGTCGAGCTGGTCTCGGCAATGGAAGAAAAGTTCGGTGTATCGGCGCAGGCGGCGGTTGCCGTGGCTGCACCGGCTGCTGCTGGTGATGCCGGCGCTGCTGCTGAAGAGCAAACCGAGTTTGATGTTGTGCTGTCTGCAGCGGGTGACAAGAAAGTTAACGTCATCAAAGCGGTTCGCACCATCACCGGTCTTGGCCTGAAAGAGGCAAAGGCAATGGTTGACGGCGCTCCTTCTACAGTCAAGGAAGGCGCGTCCAAAGCGGATGCTGAAGCAGCCAAGAAGGCGCTCGAGGAAGCAGGCGCTTCAGTCGAGCTCAAGTAAGTTCATTTGTGTGGCGGGGCAGGCGCTGC
>JBATGO010000476.1:0-5075 GCA_049665845.1 Pseudomonadales bacterium
GTCCGTGACAGCAACAATCCCGATTTGCCACTGCCTACGCAACGAAATCACCCAGCGCTCGTTGCAGGGACTGCCTTGCCCGCGAGTAGTGGGTTTTGACACTACCTTCGCCACAGCCCATCGCAGTGGCGGTCTGGCCAACATCAAGCCCCTCCCAGGCACGCAACAAAAATGCCTGCCGCTGGCGTTCGGGTAACTGCCCCAATGCGTTATCGAGCGCATCACCGAACTTGTCGTCATCGGCCAGTCGCAGCGGGTCTGGATCGCTTGCATCGCGCACCTGGCTAATAACATCAACTTCATCCTCACCGCCGCTCGCAACAGCGCCAAAAAGAGTTCCGAACAGCCTGCCGCCTCGTGCACGCCTGCGCTGGCTGTCCTTGATACGGGTGTACAGAATCCGGTAGAACAGCGGCGCCCATTGTTCCTGCGGTTTGTTACTGTACTTTTCGACCAGCTTCATCATCGCATCCTGTACAGCGTCCAGCGCGTCTTCACGATGCTGCAACGAAACCAGCGCCATGCGATAGGCACGACCCTGCACCTCACCAAGGAATGCATCGAGTTGTTGTAATTGTTGTTGCAAACCTTTTTGCAAATTCCAGCCACCTTGCCTTGCAATGCCGTCCCGCCGCCGTGAAGCATGTCATTCCATAGCCATACAACGCACAAGCGACTACATGGTTGACACAGTCGGGATCAGCACGGACCTATAATTATTCTAGTATATGCCTGTAACACGCTGTATTTGCTAATAATCGTCTTTTACAGATACCTTGACCCACTTCAGGACTTTCACCGCTGTGCCCTCGGCCAGCATGCCGGTCTTGCCGATGATCAGTTCGTCGCCCTCTTCAAGGCCATCCAGCACGGGCAAATTTTCTGCATCACCCAGGCCCAACAGGGGCATGCGCAGCCTGGCCCGGCCCTGCTCGATGACATAAACCTGTTGTTGCGGCGAATCCTGCACCAGCGCCTTGCGCGGCATCACCAGGACATTCTCGCGCCACTGCCCTTCGCAGCGCGCGCGTACCGGCATGCCAGGCTGCAAACCGCCATCGGGGTTGTCGAGCACCAATAACGCGTCGATGCGTCGGTCTCCGCCCGCCGTTGCTTCTTTACCTGGCCGGGAGTTTTGCCCGGGCGCAGTGTCGATACGCTGCAGCGTAGCCGGAAACTGCAGGCCACCAAATACAGGGGATTTGAGCGTGCAGCGCATACCGGGCCACAAAACGCTATACGGATCGTCGGCAAGATCGCCGTTCTGCTCCGGACTGAATGCAACCTGCGCAGCAACCGCGCGCAATGGTGTAATCGAAATGGATTGTTTGTTGCTTCCGTGAGAATCGTGCCTGTCAATTTGCACGGAGCGAATTTCGCCGGCAATCGGCGACAGCACTTCGGCCTCGAAAAGCTCGCGCAGGGTATTTTGTCGCTGCGCGTCGAACTCGCGCAGCACGCTTACAAGTTCGTCGCGCTGGCTGCGTAATTCGAGCAAGGCAGACCCAGCGACAATGGATTCACTTTGGCCAGGTGCATCCTGCCCCTCCAGCGTGACGATTTGCCGGTTCAGGGCGGCGTAATCGCGAAAAGCCTGTTCATACTTCGCTTGCTGTTCGACCAGCAGCTTTTGCGCATCTGCCGTTTCCAGGCTGTACAACATCGTCGCGAAGCCAACCGCATCACCCGTTTTTACATGCACAGCTGTAACGCCGGCTGCGGGTGCTTCTATCTCCAACTCTTCGAGCGGGGCGATTTCGCCGAATGCAAAGTAATGTGGCGCCCAGTTTTTCTTTACCAGCGGCCAGGTGGGTACGCGTAGTGCTTGCGCATCCGAACCATTCGCGCCTGTTGCGGCCGCTCCGGCCTTTGAAGTGATATCGCTACTGTTTTCAGCGCAGCCGATCAACAACAGTACAGATAACAGGCACAAAAAATACTTTAGCTTCATGGATATATCCGGTTACGTCACTGATGAATCATAGTGATATTTTCGCATGCGAAGGCTCGTGCGGCACAACAGCTATGACCGAAGGATATAAATAAAAAAATACCGTGACTGACCCTGTATCCGCGCTTGATATCGACCAGCTAAAAGAATGCCTGAGCAGTTGGCTTGGCGGCGATCAGTCACAGCTCGCCGAAACTATCGCCAGGCAGTGTAACCCTATAAAGCTCGCCAGCAGCTAAAAGCTGTTTGACCAGGGCGATTACGGCGACTGCATGTATATTGTCATGCGCGGTCGACTCGTCGCCGCCGTTGCCAGCAGTGGTGTAAAATCCGGAATTGTTATGGAAGTCGGCCGCCATGAAGTGATCGGCGAGATTGGCCAGATTCTATGCCAATAAAGCTGTCGGGCCTATTCTTGCTGGCGGAGGTTCCAGGGGCTTTGCCCATATCGGTGTAATGCGAGCAATGCAGGAACATGACATCCCCGTGGACTGTGTGGGCGGTACCAGCACTGGTTCTATCTTCGGCACACTTATCGCAATGCAAATTGATATCGGCGATATGATAGAAATGTTTCGGGCAGGTTTCTTTCACAACAAACAGCTCAGCGATTACACGCTGCGATCTATCGCAATGCTGCGGGTCTCCAAACTGCACCACCTGCTACAACAGTATCTGGATATTGAATACATCGGGAATCTTTGACTGGGTTACTTCTGTGTTTCCACAAACCTGACCGCAAAACCGGACGCAGGTGCATAACACAGGCACAATTCAGGATACCGTCATGCAACAAAGAATTTTAGGAAAATGATATCATCGCATTACGCAGCCGCTAAAACATAGCTCGCTCAACTTGACCTAATCAGTTGTGAATAGTCAGTTGTAAATAGTCAGTTGTACATAATCACATCGTCGAGCCTCTGCAAAACCAGCTTCCTATTGAGCAACTTGAGCAAATCACGTTCCATCGCATAGAAGCAGGGCAAAACAAACAATGTTGTCAGGCTTGCGATCATTACTCCCCACAACATCACCATGATCATCGGCGTGATCAGGTCATAGCTACCGGAAAAGCCGTAGGCTGCGGGAAACAGCCCAGCGCAGGTGGTGACAGTCGTGATGACTATAGGCCGCAACCTTACACTCGCACATTCAACAATTTGGCGATCGTGCAGCAGTGTATTTGCTTCCGCGCTGTGCAGTCTTCTCTCGGTATTAAACCGGTCGAGCATTACCAGCGCGTCGTTGACGATAACCCCCATCAAGCCGGCGATGCCGACCAAACCGGCCATCGACATCTCGAGGCCATGCAGCACGAATACGCAGAATACACCGATAACACCAAACGGTATCAGTGCGATCACCATCAGGGGCTGCAACGCGGAGTGAAACAGCAGGATCAGGATAAACGCAATGCAAACCAGGGCAACCAGAAATGCCTTTGCTGCGCTGCCAGTTTGCTCCTCGGTAGTGACCAACTCACCATCAAAGTAAACAGAAACATAGGGGAATCGCTGACCAATATCGCTCTGGGCGAGAAACCCTGCAACTTTCTGGTTGATCTCTTTGAGGCCTATAACGCTCCGATCGATATCCGCGAATACTGTCGTTGCGCGGTCACCAAGGAAATGTGAAATCGTTCCTTCACCTGGCTGCTGGCGAAACTCAACAAGTTGGCGAAGCGGGATTACGTCCCCTCGCGAATTACTTACCGTGAGCGAGTAAAGCGATGCCGGATCAGTCACCTCAATGCCGTCCAGCAGCATTCGGTAATTGATATTCTCCTCAATGGTTTCGTACTGATCAACAATTTTTCCGTTAAAGGCAATTTGTACCGCATCGGAAACATCGCTGACGCTAAGATCGTGACTGGCCAGGGCCACGTAATCAAGCTCAAGGCTGACAACAGGCTTGCCGCCGACGTAGCTGGTCCAGTGATCTGTGACGCCGGGAATGGTTGCCACAAATTCGTGAATCATATCGGCCACCGCAAAGCGATCGCTTCCATTGCCAATCACTACCGCCTCTAATGGCCAGCCCATATCGGCTCCTATCATTTGCGTGATGACAGTAAGCCGGCGGTAGTCGCGCTCATTGGATAACGCTTCTCGCAGCTGTTGCTGCAAGTCGAGCGAATTGACATGCCTGTCATTCGCCTGCTTCAGGAAGATGCTCACCATGCCCCAGGCTACGTCCCTTCCCTCGGTGGCTCTGCGATTGTTGTGATCGTGGTGCCCGGCTGTTACAACAATTTGATCCAGCGCCTCGGCCGGCACCACTTCGCGGATTGTCTTTTCAAGCGCGAGCAGGCGTCGCTCCATCTCGGTAAAACTGGTACCTATTGGCGCCTCTGCCTTAACGAAAACGATGTCCGTGTCCGACTTTGGATTGATAACCACAATAGCATTTCGCGCAGCAAAGGCCGCGAGCAGCGCAAACAAAATCAACACGCCCAGCACAAATAAATAACGAGCGGGAACAATGCGCATCATTATTGCCTCATAGGCGTTTTCTACCCACTCGAACCATGGTCTGGAAAGCCTGGTTCGTGCGCCATCCCGAAAGCTGTGCGCTATATGGCCGGGCAAAATAAACTTGCATTCGAGTAATGACATTAACAAGACCAGCATCGCCATTACTGGAATAACCCACATGATCTTGCCCTGAATGCCGCCAAGAAACGCCATCGGTGCCAGCGCCACTACTGTAGTCAGCGCACTGGCAAAGACCGGCAGCATAACTTTTTCCACACCAAGCAGTGCCGCTTCATTAGGCGGATGTCCGTACTCCCGCTGCCTGAAAATACTCTCTGCAATGACCACTGCGTCATCAACCAGAATACCCAGCATTAAAATAAGCGCGCTCATCGACAATAGGTTTACTGATATCCCAAGCACTGGCAGCAGGGTAAACACCATCATTATCGATGTCGGTATACCCAGTACAACCCATATCGTGAAGCGGAATTCGAAAAAAGCAAGCAGCACGATAAATACCAGCAGCATCCCGGCCAACGCGTTGCCCAGCAGCACATCGAGCATCGTGGAAGTCATAACCGATGCGTCGTTAAGTGAGACGATTTTCATATCAGCAGGAAGCCCATCGTTAGTACGACTCACAT
>JBATGO010000477.1:0-8309 GCA_049665845.1 Pseudomonadales bacterium
GTATATGGACAGGGCTACCGACATCGTCGCGCTGGTCGATGAAATGCTGGTGCTGTTTCATCGCGCGGCGGTGGAGCAGGCAGTGCCCGGTGCAGGCACCGAGGCACAACTGCACGCCGCTGCAATAGCGCGTTACGCAGCTACGCTCGCACCCGAAGAATTGCAGCTCTTTTACCAGGCATTGCTGCTTGGCAAGCGCGACATGGCGCTGGCACCTGACCCGCGCAGCGGGCTGGAAATGCTGGTGCTGCGCTTGCTCGCCTTCCAGCCTTTGCCGACAGCGTTTTCGGCAGCGCTCGCTGAGGGTGGCGCGACCGCTGCGCAAGCGGCTGCGAATTCCCGGAGCGCCGCTGCGGCATTGAGTAGCGGGCCGGAAGCTGCGACGGTCAAAGATACCAGCAGCGGGCAAAAACAAGCTGTGGCAGTAAAAAAAAAGCCGCTCGCAACTGAGGCCCCTGCAGCAGCCGGGGCAGTGTCGGCATCGCCAAGCGTCGCTTCGTCGCCGGATTTTGCAGTGCAGCAGCTGGATGCACGGCGCTGGTGCGAGGTGTTTGGTGCCTTGCCGCTGAGTGGCATGGTCAGGGCGATTGCCGAGAATATGTTGCCCGTCGCGGCAGACAAGGGCAGTGATGCAGTGGTGTTTGCACTTAGACGCGACGATGCGCTGTTGTACAAGCCCGAACACAGCGCGCGCATAGCCGACGCGCTCTCGATGTATTTCGGCAGCAGGATCGACGTCGAGGTCAGGTTGGTCGAGGACTGGTCGGCTGCCGGCTTGCCCGCCGAAGGTCCTGAAACACCCGCAGGCTGGCGCGCGCGTCGCGTCGCGGAACGCCAGCAGACTGCAGTTGAATCGATACGCGACGACGCCGGCGCGCAGGCGTTGATAGAAGCCTTCGATGCGCGTATCGAAATAGATAGCGTGGAACCGCTGGTTACAACTGACAGTGATGCCGGTAAAACCCGCGCCGTGCCGCAGGAGTAAACAATATATGAAAGGTTTAAATGATTTGATGCAGCAGGCGCAAAAACTGCAGGAGCAGATGCAGGAAGCGCAGGCTGAAAAGTCAAGGCGCGAAGTTGAAGGCGAGGCGGGCGCGGGCATGGTAGCAGTGCGCATGAATGGGCAGCACGATGTCAAGGCGGTGCGTATTGACCCGAGCCTGTTGCGGGAAGATGTCGAGATGCTTGAGGACCTGATCGCGGCTGCAGTCAATGATGCGGTGCGCAAGGTCGAAGAATCCAATCGCGACAGCATGGCCGAGCTGACCGCCGGGCTGAATTTGCCCGACGGCTTCAAGATGCCGTTCTGAGCGGCAGGTTGCTGAACCTCATTACATGTCCTTGCAAAACCGTATAGTCACTGGCCGATTCCATGGCGCATAGCCCGCTGGTACACAAGCTTGTGCAGGCGCTCTGCTGCCTGCCGGGCGTCGGCCCCAAATCTGCACAGCGCATGGCGCTGCATATTCTCGAGCGCAATCGCGAAGCGGGGCAGCAACTGGCTGATGCGCTCGCCGAAGCGGTTGCGCGCGTCGGGCATTGCCAGCGCTGCCGCACGCTGACTGAAGAAGCCCTGTGCGCGATTTGCAGCTCCGGCTCACGCGACGACAGCATCCTCTGCGTAGTTGAGAACCCGATGGACGTGATGGCAATAGAGCAGAGTGGCGAATACCGTGGCCGATATTTTGTGTTGCTCGGTCACCTGTCTCCACTCGACGGCATTGGCCCTGAGGAAATCGGCGTGCCCGAATTACTCGAAGCAGTTGAAGCCAGCGAAGTCGAGGAGGTCATTCTCGCTACCAGTACTACGGTGGAAGGCGAGGCCACCGCGTATTACCTCGCCGAGCATCTCGCGCCACACGGTGTAAACGTTAGTCGCATCGCGCACGGTGTGCCGCTGGGCGGCGAGCTGGAGTACGTCGATGGCGGAACGATCGCGCGTGCACTGTCGGGCCGCGGTCGCTTTTCGTGAGTGGTCTCATATGCCTGATATAAGCAAGCCCGGTGCGCTGTCCGCAGGCAGGACGTCCCGCTGTAACCCAGGCGGTGGCGCGCGATGAGTAAACCCGACTTTATATACATCGACACAGATAGCGGTCTTGCCGACCTGTGCGCGCAGGCCCGTGCATTGCCCGCGCTGCCGATGGATACCGAATTTTTTCGCGAGGATACCTACTATCCCAAGCCCGCACTGCTGCAATTCAACTTAGACGGGCAGGTTTACCTGGTCGACCCGCAGGCAATTGCCGATTTTTCGCCGCTGCGAGAAATATTTGCGGAGCCGGGTATCGTCAAGGTCATGCACAGTTGTTCAGAAGACATGGAGGTTTTTAAAACCTTGCTCGACAGTTACCCGGTCAACCTGTTCGACACTCAAATTGCCGCTGCCCTGAGCGGCTATGGTTTTTCGTTGGGTTACCAGCGCCTGGTTGAAATGTTGCTTGGCGAACAACTGGAAAAAACCGAAACGCGTTCGAACTGGCTGCAGCGGCCGCTTACATCGCGTCAGTGCCATTACGCGGCAGACGATGTGCGATGGTTGCCGCCGCTTTACCAGCGCTTGCAACGGCGCCTGCACGAACTTGGCCGCGAACGGTGGTGCGCAGAAGACTGCGAGCGTGTGCTGGAGATGGCGCGTCGCGGGGTGCCCGACGAAGACCAATACATGCGCATTCGCGCCGTATCGCGTTTGTCACCTGCAAGCCGCAATCGGCTGCGCTTGCTGTGTGTGTGGAGGGAACGCGAGGCGCGCCAGGCGGACGTGCCCAAAGGGAGAATCGCCAGTGATGCAACACTGCTCGATATAGCCGAGCGGGTGCCTGCCTCGCTGCGTGAACTGAGTGGAATTTCAAAGATACGCGAGTCCAGCGTAAGGCGCTACGGCGAAGCAATGCTCGCTTGTGTCGTGCAGGCAGAAACACGCAGTGAACCTGATGGTGCCACAGAAATCGCCGGGCGCAGCGATCGCAGCCGGCGGGAATTGTTGCGCAAGCTGCAGGCCAAAACGCGCGAGATTGCCGCAGCCAGCGACATCCCCATCGAAGTACTGGGCAAGAAACGTGATCTTGAGGAATTTATCGAGGCGCGCGAAAGGTCGGTAATCGCCAATGGCTGGCGCGCCGCGCTGCTCGCCGATGAACTTGCCACGCTGTGTGATGAACAGCCCTGAGCGATGTAAACAGCCCTGAGCGATGTAAACAGCCCCGGGTCGAGACAAATAACCTGGGTAACAACACGAAAGACATGAGCGAACAAGCGTCAGGCACTGTGCATTGCGTGGTTTATCGTGTCGAAAAGCGTGCAGGTGCGTACCTGTACGTAATCGACTCTATCGACGATCAGCACGATGAAGAGCCGGTCGAATCGCTGCCGCAGTCGTTGCGTGAGACGCTTGGGCCGCTGTTTCGCGTGATGACATTGCAGCTTCACGCAGGTCGCAGATTGGCTCGCGCCGATGTAAACGCGGTAATGCTGGCACTGCAACAGAGCGGTTATTATTTGCAATTGCCTCCGGCCCAACCCGGGGCAGAAAATTGTACACAACAGTCTGCGCAGGGACGATAGTACAAGCCACCTGGCAAAATTTATTTTTGCGCAACCGGGTAACGGGAAAAGTGCTCAGCGCTACATAGCGCTACATAGCGCAACGTAGCGCAACCAGGCTGGCGAGGCTTCGCCGGGAGTAAAACGATGAACCCATGGACCGTATACCTGCTTGCTCTGGCAACGCTTGGCCTGTTGGCGTTCTGGCTGAGCAGGCGCTGGCTGCACTGGAGCACGCGGCTGGTAGCGCTCGCAGTGTTTATTGTGCCGCTACTCGTACCGGTTACCGTAACAGAAAACGCCGATCGTGCACCGGCGTGGATTGTCGCCACGTTCGAGTATCTTTTCGGCAGCGAGGCAGAAGCACAGCGCGCAGCCCTGCCACTCGCAGCAGTTGGCGTCGCCGCGCTGCTCGCGTTTGCAGTTTTCCTGTTTGTTCGGCGCGGGCGATCAGATAGTGAGCGGTAGCGACTTCAAACGCCGCCTCCACACCTTGTATCACATTAATATACTGCTATAACTACTTGTAAGTCTTTGGTTTTTCGCTGCTGACCGGCGAGATCCGAAGTGTTGCTTGCAAAGGGGGCAGGCTATGGTCTTTGGTGGCTTGCGCAGCGCGTCTCTGCGCGGCGCGGTATCGTGCAGGGCAATGATTCCCGACGCAATGTTTTCTCAACCTGCGCTCGACCGCACAGTGCGGGGAACAAGGCTGCGGCT
This sequence comes from Pseudomonadales bacterium, assembly GCA_049665845.1. GTDB lineage: Bacteria > Pseudomonadota > Gammaproteobacteria > Pseudomonadales > UBA7434 > UBA7434. The sequence continues at coordinate 4,264 of JBATGO010000477.1, forward strand.
TCCGGTTGCGCGCCAACATCATTTTTTCGGCGTGCTGTTGCTGGGTTGTCTGTGTGCAATCGCCGCTGCGCCCGCGCACGCTGCGAGCAAGCCCGCCGATGTGCGCGTGCTGATCGATATTTCAGGCAGCATGCTGCAAAGTGATCCCGCCAACCTGCGCCGCCCGGCGCTGGATTTGCTGGTTGAGTCGTTGCCGCCAGGTTCAAAAGCCGGGGTGTGGACCTTCGGCAAGTACGTAAATTTACTGGTGCCTCACGCGGAAGTCACGCCGGCCTGGCGCAGGAGCGCGCGCGCAAACGCTGCAAAGATAAATTCTGTCGCGCAGCGTACCAACATCGGTGCTGTGCTGGAGCAAGCCAATTACGATGCCGATGCGCGGCGCTTCCCGAAATCCAGAGACTATCAGCGCTCGGTGATCCTGCTTACCGATGGTAAAGTCGATATCGCGCGCGATGCTCGCCTTAACGCTGCCGAACGTAAACGGGTACTCGAGAAAATATTGCCCGCCTACCAACGCGCTGGTGTCACCGTACACAGCATTGCATTGTCAGGGCAGCCCGATGCCGAACTTATGCAGGCGTTGGCAGAGGGCAGTGGCGGTGTTTTTGCCAGTGCGTCCGATGCAGCCGAATTGAGCAGGATTTTTATGCGTTTGCTCGACCTGGCAGCGGGCAGTGATACGGTGCCATTGAGCGACAATCGTTTTAGTATCGATGCGGCGGTCAGTGAATTCTCTGCGCTGGTTTTTAAACAGCCTGGCGCTGCGGACGCGGAATTAACAAGCCCGTCGGGTGAGCGGCTCAGCTCAGCGCGGGCGCGCAGCGGCGTGCGCTGGCTCAGCCATGACAGCTATGACCTGGTAACGATCCAGAGCCCTGAATCCGGCACATGGCGTATCAACGCCGCATTCGACCCGGAGAATCGTGTTGCGGTAGTCAGTGACCTGAAGCTGCAGGTTGACGCGCTGTCGCCGCTTGCTTTCCTTGGTGAGGCACGCACGCTATCGTTGCAGGTTCAAGATGCCAAAGGTCCGATCAATGACGCGCGCTTCCTGTCGCTACTTAGCGTGCGCGCGCGCCTGTTCCGCAACGGTGTCGAATCCTGGAGCGGCGAAGTCCCGGCGGATACCAGCAATGTCGCCACCTTTGCCCTCGCGCTTGATATGCTCGACCAGCCCGGCGACTACCAGTTAGCGGTTGCTGTCGACGGCAAAACCTTCCAGCGACATCGCGAGCTGTCGTTCTCGCTGCGCCCGCCGTTTCGCAGTGAATTGCAGGTCGACACGGAAAACCGGAATATATCGCTAACCGTGGTCGCCGAGCACGAACGCTATAACGACGATCCGTCGCTGCGCGTGCACGCAAGCGTCATCGATGCCCGGGATGAACTTGCCTTGCTTGAACTGACACCGCTTGCCAGCGGCGTCTGGTCATACCAGGGAGAGCCGGGCATCAGCGGGGCGCTGCAGCTGACCAGCTTCGTAACTGGCAGCACACTGCCGGGTAACGGACTTGCGGTGGCTACGCACAGCTTCGATGTTAATCCGCAGCCTTCGCTGGTAGAGCCCACTGCCACAAAAGAGTTGGCGCCAGAACCCGTTGCTGAAGCTGCGCATGAACCCCTGGTAAAAGAGCAGACCGCTGCTGCTCCTGCAGCGCAAGTGGCGGCCGCAGGGTCCGTTGCTGTTGCAGTTGAACCAACAGCGAACACGCCCGAACCAGTGGCGCCGGAAACGAGCGATGCAGATACGCACGCAGTTGCAGAGCAGGGCGGCGGTAATTGGATCGTCTACGTTGCCCTCGCGGTCGGCAACGTACTGATGCTGGGTGCACTTGCGCTGGTTTATCGAAAAATCGCCGCACCGTTGACTAGTGCGGATACCGAGGAAGCAATCACCAAAGGCGAAAATACCACTAGCAATGACGAAGCTGCAGCTGCAGGCGTTGCTGCGGAAGCTGTCGTCGCTGGCGCAGAACCAGCCACAGAGGCGGACCAGCAGGCTGGCGTAAAAGTCGCTGCGGAGCTGGCCACAACGCAAGGTGAAGACGACAAATCGGGCCAAGCAGCGCCTGTCGATGGCGTCGCGGCACCAGTGCAGGAAAATGCCTCAGCCAGTGATGACGACCTTGACATTGAGGCGAATATTGCAGCGCAAGGCGAAGCCGCAGCCGTGGCGATAGATGCCGCGGATGAAATTGATGATGCACAGAACGCAGAAGTTTTCCTTGCAGCGGACAGCGGCGCGGCAGCTGCAACAGAGACTGACAAACAGCGGGCCAAAGAGCAGCCGGACGACCTCGACGCCGCGCTGGATGAGGCCATCGCCGCAGCGAACGAACGGCGCACTGCGGGCCAGGCAACTGATGACGCTGATGACGATGTGATCATTGATCTGGACGGCGAGTTTGATCTGAGCAGCGATATCAGCGAAGCTGACGACGAATCACCCCCGCGCAGCGGCGCAGCCTGAAGTACCGTGCTTGCCGCATATTGCAATTAACCTCCTGTAATCCAGCATAATCCGCATCGCGGCTGAGCGATGCTTTCAGTATAATTAGGCGTTTAAAGGCGCTCGGGACTTTTCCTGACGCGCGAGTTTTTGCGCCCCGGATGGGCAGGAGTAACAGGTGTCATCTTTCCAGAGTAGCGGCGAGTACATCGCCACAGAAAACTTGCGCATGGCGGTCAACGCGGCGATCACGCTTGAAAGGCCGCTGTTGATCAAAGGCGAGCCCGGCACGGGAAAAACCCTGCTCGCCGAGCAGATCGCCAAATCAATCAATGCACCGTTGGTGCAGTGGCATATCAAGTCGACCACCAAGGCACACCAGGGCCTGTACGAATACGATGCGGTATCGCGCCTGCGCGATTCACAGCTTGGCGACGGGCGCGTTGAAGACGTGCGCAACTACATCAAGAAAGGCAAGCTGTGGGAAGCATTTGGCAGCGATCAGCGCGCAGTCTTGCTGATCGACGAAATCGACAAGGCGGATATCGAGTTCCCCAACGATCTCCTGCAGGAGCTCGATCGGATGGAATTTTTCGTCTACGAAACCGGCGAGACGATCAGGGCGACCAACCGGCCCATTATCGTGATCACCAGCAACAACGAAAAGGAATTGCCCGATGCATTCCTGCGCCGCTGTTTTTTCCACTTCATAGATTTTCCCGACGTGGAAACGATGAAGAAAATCGTCGATGTGCACTATCCGAATGTTAGCGCCAAACTGGCTGCCGAAGCGCTGCAGGTATTTTTCGAGCTTCGCGATGTACCGGGCCTGAAAAAACGGCCGTCTACGTCGGAACTGATCGACTGGCTGAAATTACTGATGTCCGACGATATTCCCGATGACATCCTTTCCAATCGCGACCATAGCAAGGCGATCCCGCCACTGCACGGTGCACTGGTTAAAAACGAGCAGGATGTGCAATTGCTCGAGCGCCTTGCCTTTATGCATCGGCGCGAAACCGCGCGGTAAACGACTGGCGCAGCCAAAGCGATAGATTTCATTCGTGTTAATTTATTTTTTCGACTGCCTCAGGCAGCATCGCGTACCCGTAACGCTCACCGAGTTACTCGACCTGGTTAACGGGCTCGATCGAAAACTGGTGTTCGCCGACCAGGAGGCGTTCTACTATTTTTCACGTTGTTGCCTGGTTAAGGACGAAAAACATTTCGACAAATTTGACCGTGCCTTCAAGGCTTTTTTTGACGGCCTTGAAACTGTCGAGGGCATGCTAGAAGCGTTAATCCCCGACGACTGGTTGCGCAATGAATTACAGCGCCAGCTCACCGATGAAGACAAGAAAAAAGTCAAGTCGATCGGCGATTTGCAAAAGCTTATCGAGGAATTCAAAAAGCGCCTTGAAGAACAGCAGAAGCGCCACCAGGGCGGCAACAAGTGGATCGGAACCGGCGGCACGTCGCCCTTCGGCAATGCCGGCTTTAACCCTGGTGGCATACGCGTGGGTGGTAATGGCGGCAACCGCCAGGCGGCCAAGGTCTGGGAGCGGCGCGAGTACAAGAACCTCGATGAAGACGAGCA
>JBATGO010000478.1:0-2278 GCA_049665845.1 Pseudomonadales bacterium
CGCGAGCATCGCCAAACCCGCCTGGCTTGATCAGCTTTACTTCCGGAATTTCGAGTGCTTCGATTATCATTTGTTGTTTTGCTTCATCTATTAAGAGAGCGACTAGGCCATGAAAACAGCGTTACCAGTGATTACTGACGATATTCAGTAGATATCGGCCATATTCGTTATTTTCCATAGCCTTACCGATCTCTCGCAGCTTTGCATCGTTTATGTAACCCTTGCGCCAGGCAATCTCTTCAATACAGGAGATCTTCAGGCCAGTACGTTTTTGCACGGTTTCCACAAATGCCGACGCCTGGTAAAGGGAATCGTGTGTTCCTGTATCCAGCCAGGCAAAGCCCCGGTCCAGCACTTCCACATGTAAGGTCTTATTGCGCAGGTAGTGCTGGTTTACTTCCGTTATCTCAAGTTCTCCCCGTGCTGAAGGCCGCACTGCCCTGGCGATTTCTATTACATCGTTATCGTAGAAATAGAGCCCGGGCACGGCAAAACGGGACTTCGGCACTTTGGGCTTCTCCTGTATGGATAGCGCAAGGCCACTTTCGTCGAACTCTACTACACCGTATCGCTCAGGCTCAGTAACGGGGTAGGCAAATATCGTCGCGCCGGCCGGGCGAGCCACCGCTCTGTGGAGAATTTCGGAAAAATGCATGCCATAGAAAATGTTGTCTCCCAGAATCAGGCATACATCGTCATCACCGATAAATTCCTCGCCAATAATAAAAGCCTGCGCCAGTCCATCAGGCGAAGGCTGCTCTGCATAGCTGATATCCAGACCGATTTCCTTGCCGTCTTCCAGCAAGTCCTTGAATGCTGGCAGATCCCTGGGCGTGCTGATGAGCAGTATTTCCGTGATGCCTGCCAGCATCAGAACCGACAATGGGTAATAAATCATTGGCTTGTCGTAAATCGGCAAGATCTGTTTACTGACCGTTCGCGTGAGCGGATACAAACGCGTACCGCTTCCGCCCGCTAAAATAATACCCTTCACAATACCGATTCCTTCAATTAAATCTTGGCTACCGCCCAGAGTCCGTCCCGCCATGTGCTACGCCGAGCCTTTGCCCGCTATACTTTTTACTTCGAATTGGCTGCCACCATTCGTGGTTTTCAAGATACCATCTAACAGTTTTACGTAATCCGGATGAAAAATTTTCTCTGGGTTGCCAGCCTAACTCGCTGATGATTTTGCTGGCATCGATCGCGTAGCGCATATCGTGCCCTGCCCGATCGGGAACAAATTCAATTAGTTTGCGATAACTTATGCCATTACTGCGTGGCTGCATTTCATCAAGTAAATCACATATGCTTTGCACTACCTGCAGATTGGTTCGCTCATTATTGCCGCCAATATTATAGGTCTGGCCAGGCCTGCCCTTTTCAATCGCAAGCACCAGCGCTGCCGCGTGATCATCAACATAGAGCCAGTCACGAACATTCTCTCCTTTGCCGTATATTGGTAAGGGCTTTTCCTCTAATGCGTTGAGGATGCTTAGCGGTATCAATTTTTCAGGAAAATGATAGGGCCCGTAGTTATTCGAACAGTTCGTTACGATAACCGGCAAGCCATAGGTGTGATACCAGGCCCTAGCCAGAAAATCGCTGGCCGCCTTGGAGCTCGAGTATGGTGATCTGGGATCGTAGGCCGTATTTTCGCTAAACAAGCCTTTCTCACCAAGACTCCCATACACCTCATCGGTAGAAATGTGATGGAAGCGAAATGATTGCTGCTCCGCCACAGCCAAATCTTGCCAGTATTGTCTCGCAACTTGTAGCAGCGTGTACGTACCGACAATATTTGTTTTGATAAACGTTGCAGGTGAATCTATCGATCGGTCGACGTGTGACTCGGCCGCAAGATTCATTACAGCGTCGGGTTTGAATTCTCCAAATGCACCGGACATCGCTTCAGAGTCGACAATATCTGCGCGCAAAAAACGGTAGCGGCTGTTTTCGCTAACACCGGCCAGTGAAGAAAGGTTGCCGGCGTAAGTCAGTTTGTCGATATTCAGCACATGCGCGTTAGTGCTGCTGAGCAGGTAACGGATTACTGCGGAACCGATGAACCCTGCACCGCCGGTAACAATTATTCTCTTCATGCAATATTAGCCTACTGCCTTTTAAAGCAAGCCTTGTGCTTCCTCAATCATTTTACTGCCATAACTATCCACGAAAAGCCCAAGGTCATCGCGCCAATCGACAAATAAGTCCAGATTTATACTGCGTAAACGGACATTGTCCAAAATCGAATTGGCCGGCCGCGCTGCTAAAGTGG
>JBATGO010000479.1:0-1590 GCA_049665845.1 Pseudomonadales bacterium
TTGTAGCGCAACTCGCCCTTGATATCGCCTTTCATTTCCGCGTAAGGCTTTTCACCGAACACAACCACGGCAACGTCGGGCTCGTTTTTAAATTGTGCGCCCGATCCGAGCTCTACATTATCCTTGCCCAACGCTTTCTCGAAGCCGGCATATATACTGGTTGCGCCGGGAAAGTCACTGTTATAAATGTTATCGCCCTGCCAGGTCACACTCCAGCCACCGCATTGCATAGGTAAACTGTCGGCGCCATCGCCGGTAACAAACACCTGGCTCCCCTGCTGTATGGGCAGCGTTTTGCCTGCGTTTTTCAGCAGCACCAGCGACTCGCGCACCGCCTGCCTTGCTACCGCACGATGTTTCGGGTGGCCAAGAATTTGCTTGCGACCTGCAAACTTCTGCTCGGAAGGCAGGCCCATCTCAAAAAGACCCGCACGCATTTTTACCCTCAAAATACGCCGCACCGCATCGTCGAGGCGCTCTTTCGAGATTTCGCCCTGCTTGACCTGCCGCAGGGTGTTGGCATAAAACTCGCGCCATTTTTCGGGCACCATGATCATATCGACACCGGCGTTGATCGACTGCGCGCAACTGCCATCGCTACAGCCCGGCACCTGGCCATGGCCGTTCCAGTCGCCCACCACAAAGCCATCAAAACCCATCTGGTTTTTCAGCACTTCGGTCAGCAGGTAATGATTGCCATGCGCTTTTACACCGTTCCAGCTGTTGAACGTTGCCATTACCGTTTGCGCACCCGCAGCCAGCGCGGTGAAGTAGCCGCGGCCGTGGATGTTGCGCAGGGTTTTTTCATCGACAATGGTATCGCCCTGGTCGACGCCGAGGCTGGTACCGCCGTCACCGATAAAATGTTTGGCAGTGGCAATAACCTTGTCATCCGCAAACAAGTCCGTACCGGGTATACCCTGCAAGCCGAGCACCATGGCTTCAGCGTATTTCGCCACCAGTTTGGGGTTTTCTGAATAGCTTTCATAGGCACGGCCCCAGCGATCGTCGCGTGATACCGCGACCGTGGGTGCAAACGTCCAGCGGATACCTGTTACCGATACTTCGCGCGCAGTTACTTCGCCGATCAGCTTGATCAATGCGGGATTACGCGTGGCACCGAGGCCAACGTTGTGCGGGAAGATCGTCGCACCCTTGACGTTGTTGTGCCCGTGCACCGCATCGATACCCCAGATGATCGGGATCGCGGCGCGCTTATTCGGCTTGGCAATAGAGGCCTTGTGGAACTTGTTGGCCGCTGCGACCCACGCAATCTCGTCGTCGCTCTTGGTGCCAGGCCATGATCCGCCACCCGAAAGTACCGAGCCAATATGATATTTCTGCACTTCCGCGGGAGAAATATTCTTGATTTCGGCCTGGATCAACTGCCCGACTTTTTCTTTCAGTGACATCCGCTCCAGCAATTCGTCGACGCGCTGCTCGATTGCCGGGTCCTTTGGAATCGCACTTTTGATTTTGGGCCAGGCAACTTTACTGGTATCACTGGTATCTGGCTGGGGCGCTTCGGCCCAGGCACATTGAGCGAACACCCGGGCAAGGACAACAGAGAAAAAACTTTTCTTCATATTC
>JBATGO010000480.1:0-1722 GCA_049665845.1 Pseudomonadales bacterium
CTATTTCTGCCACCGGAAAAAAAGGTCGACAGGAGCAAACCACGCGAAGCGAAAAAGCCCCGACAGCAAGGTCGCGAATCGCATGAAAAAAACAAGAGCCAGCACGAGGCTCGCCCTATTCGCTCGCGCAAGGCCAAACAGATTGTCGATGACGATGGCGAAGTGGTAGCTATGGAAGCGTACCGTATTGCAGTGGGGCACGATCATGAAGTGCAACCTGGCGATATTGTTGGCGCGATTGCCAACGAAGCCGACATAAAAAGCAAGTATATTGGCCGCGTACAAATATTTGACAGCTATAGCACGATCGAGCTGCCCGCCGGCATGCCGCGCGACCTCTTCAAACATTTGCAGAACGTGCGGGTAAAACAGCAGAAGCTGGCGATTGCGCCCGCTCATGCGCGAAGCACAGGGTCGCAGCCGCCGAAGAAAAAAACCAAACCTGCGAGGCCCGAAGCGCGCAAGCGATCTGCCAACAAGCCAGGCAAAAAGCTTGGGGAAAAAGCCGCCACCTAGAGGCCAGAAAAATTATCTTTAAGGCAGAAAAAAAAGTACTGGCAAGTTAAATAGTCGGGATTAAAGGTAATTTTCCAAGAAACTTCAGGCAATCGCCCTACTCCATTCCGCGAACGCACTTATCCTAAGATCACGATAATGCCGGCCTCTCATTGTAGTGGCTCAGTAAACTTATCCACTTAATAAGGGGGATATGATCCCCGATTGACCAAGGGGGTAAAATTTATGAACGCAAGACATAGACGGTCATTTGATGTCGGACGCGCTGAACAAGTAAACCTGATTGAAGAACTTCAAGAGAGCCACCGTGTGACCGTGTTGTGCGACGCCTTTGGTTTGGGTTACGGCACGCTGAAATACCAGCGTCGTCAAATCAAAAGGATTGATCCGGCCAAGGTTGATCTGAATGAGCAACTGCGCTTGTGTCACCGCCTGAGCAAAGGCTCTACCGGTGCCAGAACGCTGGCGACGATGGTCGTATCTGGCGGTGGTTTTAGATTTCTTTGCTCGTAAACCGGTGGGCTGGGCATTATCCACATCACCGGCTAGCAAGCTGACTGCAAAAGCATTAACTCGCGCTTATGAATCACGGGGTAAGCCGCGAGCGGTTCTGCTCTAGCCCGATCAAGGCAGTCATTACACGAGTAACTACTTCAGGCAGCATCTGTGGCGTTATCAGATAGAACAAAGCATAGCGAAACTACTGGTTAGCCTCTAGAATTGTGGATAAAAATACTTAGCCACTACACCTCCCATATGCCAAATTTTGTCACCTATGTCTCCGGTATACGTTATTACCTATGCCTCGAGAAGCACAATGAAATCATAGACTTATAGCGAGTAGATCGTCCGATTCCGGGGGAAGAATTGGGCTCGAGCGAGTGACCGATAGTCGGATGGTCTGGGGGAAAGTCGGCAGGTCTAAAAAATTTCCCGCTGTCTAAATCCAAAAGTCGCACGAGTTTTCTGCGGCCCAGTTAGATCTACATTGCACCAAACAATGTAACTGATGACATCGGATGGGAATCGTTGGCGCATATAGGTATTCATGGGCTGATTTTACCCAATTGGCCAGGTTAACTTGCAGTACCCCCTAGAAACTGCTCCCGACACTGCTATCGAAATCGAGCTTAATTAGCCTTGGAGCACCAACGTTCGAACTGTCATCGGCGGCAAAATATTGCCCATTCTCGCTTTGACTTAATG
>JBATGO010000481.1:0-4255 GCA_049665845.1 Pseudomonadales bacterium
GCAGCGATAGCAGGAACGTGGGACTCCATACGCTCACCATCCTCAGTTCCGGCTCGGCGGCCATCATTCTCAACGCCTCAAGTTGCCAATTTCCACGATCAGTGCCGGGCGCGATTGAACCAACAACTGTCGACAGCAGCTTTTCCGCCGGGCTGCCTGCCAGGTAGCTCGCATCGCTCGCACTGCCAACCGTGACACCTGCTGCAGTTTTTTCGGGCGGCGAGTTATCAGGCGAAATCGACCAGTAGCTCGGTCCGGCTATCGCCGGGCAGTCTCGGACGAGCGTTGCGAGCCAAATGACGAGTGCGCTTTGAAATTCGCGGAGTAGCGCGTTCGTGTACGGAATATCCTTTTGCTGCGCACCGGACCCACTGGTCCGCTCGAAGTGCACTGGATGTTCTTCAGTCAGAACGCGCTTTTCGCCCGACTTCGCGCGGCTGACCCAGTGACAGATGCTCGACCAGTCGGATACTGGAACGCGAGTTTGAAAATCGTGTATCGACTGCATCGAGGCGAAACCATGCTCGAGACCGAATTGTGTGTCGGCATTGGCGCGCAGAATCCGCAACAATCGCGCCCGTTGCGCATCGCGTGGAGTCATCAGCGATGACTCGAAAATCCAAAGCTCCGGCTCTGCTTCGGCGGAAAATTCTCTCCAGGCGATACTTGGCGCTGGCGAGGCTTTGCGCTGCGCAACTGCCATTAGCAGTGTTTCCTGGTTCTCACCCAGCGTTCTCCTCGGTTACGATTGCACAGCAGGCTATAGTTTACATACCGGAAGGCGAAATGATGTGGTCCACGTATGTGTCCAATGATAGTTAATCGGCCAGATAGCGCCAGCCCCTGGATGCCTCAGGGGTTCGAGGCCTACGCTGAGCACTATCCGAGCACCACATGGGACCCTGTGCGATCAGACCTTGACCTGACCGACGCTTTTGTTGCTGGATGGATGGCGAACGAGCCTTGCCAACCGCAGCAAGTCGGCACGATTGTGTTGTCACCGGGGCTCTTCTCCGAGTTTTTGCCCGGCTGCTTTGCTGCTGCAGTAAACGCACTCAATGGCGCAGGATTCCGAGTCATACGAACAAGAGCCAGGAGCCGATTCGGTATTCGTGACCAAAAAGCGCGCCTCTTGGCCGAGCTTACCGGGACGCTAGGCCCTCAGGAACGATTCGTTTGGTGCGGCCATAGCAAAGGCGCAATCGAACTGCTATATGCGCTCGAAACAGATGACAAGTTACGGGATGCGTGTGCCGCTGCTGTTGTCGTGCAACCGGCCGTTGGGATGTCACGTGTGGTCGATCGCTGGCGAAACCATCCGCGTGGCCTTCGCGAGCGGATCGGAGGTGTTTTGATTTCAAGTTCGCTCGTTCGTGCCGGTGTTCGAGATATCTCCGCTGAACGCGATCCAATCGTCACTGATTGGCTTGCTGACTTTGAGCCGGCAGTGCCGACGGTCTGTGCAGTTTCTTGGTCGATCCAGCCGACAAGCTGGGTCGACTCCTATCATCGGACGTTGAATGAGATGGCGCCAGGCCACGCTCACGATGGGCAGTTTCTGCTAGTCGACCAGCGAATCCCGGGGGCGTCGCTCGTTTGTCTACCGGAACTCGACCACGCACAGGCAGTTTTTGGCGGCCATTCATTCGACGCAGGTCGATTCTGGCAAACGCTAATCCAGATCGCACTTCAATAGTCAGACCAGGTAGCTTTCGAATCCGGGCCACAAATCGTTGTTTTGAGTTGGCGTGGCGCTTTCGTCGAGCGACACGCAATAGAGATCCATCGGAACGGTTGTGGAGATCATGTTTCGCAGTGCTCGCCACAACGGATCTTCGTCGTAGAGGCAGAACGTGAGTGTCGCGTAGCGGCGCGTGCAGATCATCTCCCGGAAAGCGACCGTAAGCAGCTCAGCGAATACTTCCGGGTCCCGATGTTTGACGCGAATATGCGTGAGGGACATGTCGGGCAAGTGAGTCGATGCGCCAACTGAAATCTGCGGTCGCCGGGTAATTACTGAGGTCGCGTTCAGCGCTCTGCGAAGGAATTCCACCCGCTTCGGAAGCGCGTCAATTACGATTCGGTTGATCGCCGATGAATCCCAGGGCGCGACGCAGCCGACAATGTGGCCGCGTGTATCCGTTGCGATCAGGAAGTTTTCGATGCCGAATCCAGGCCAGCCCGCGATCCGTCGCTGCCAGGTCTGCGGATCAAAGACCGGCGAGAGTTGCAGGTCGCGGCTTTGCGCATCCACAAATTCTCTGAGCTCCTCGCTGTCGCTACGGCAAGCCCGGCGGATTTCAAAACGACGCCTGCGCCATCGCCGCCACGGCAACATGCCGACAACTGAAACGGTCCGGTAGCCGCGCAGACGATAAAAACCGAGTCGTTTTCCTAAGCGCGATTCCAGTATCGACGAACGCGCAATGCGATTGTCACGCAAGATGCTGAAGTAGGCCAACGTTGCACTGTAGTTGAGCCGAATCTCATCGAGAACCGCGTTTGCTACGTCTCGCCACAGACCGGAAACGTTGCGACCACCGGTCTGCCTGAGATCAGCCAGGTAAGCGACGGCGCCAATCGACCCATCGATATAGGCTGGTCGAATAACGACCGATGCGATACTGACGATACTGTCCTGGCGGGTCACTATCCAAGTGACATTGTCCGGACTGTGCGCGTTATGCAGTGCGAAAAAATCAGGGGCACGTTCGAAGCGAAATGACATGCCGGCCTGCATGCCTTCCTCACGCATGAACGCGAGGATGGCATTATTGTCATCGGGGCCTGCGCGGCGAAAGACCAGGCCATCCGACAGTTGAGACGGTTTGCTCAGTTCGCCTGACCTGAGTCTGCGGCAAATACCCGTGCGGCCAGCGGACGAAGATTATCCAGTGCAAGCCGGCACAGGCAGACAAGCTCGTCGCCATCGCGGTAGCCCGGGTTCAGTTTTAAAAAATGGGCTACCGAGCCCAGTTTGCGATGTTTCCCCGGAACATCAGCCAATTTATCGACAAGCCGACCCTGCGGGGTTGGGAAGCGAACGACACCCGAGGCACTATCGAAATGATCACCAAATTTTTCACGCGCGAGCGCAGACAACATGGCTCGATCGTCTGGCGGCCCGGGGATCTTGTGATGCGGAATATAGTGCTTCGCGAAAGCTGGCAGGAAGCGGTAGGTTCGGTGCCCTTTGACGATCAGGAGCCAATAGAGCGGAGTATCATGGCGGCGCGCGACCGTGCCCGCGAAACGAATCCACTCAAGCGCCCAGGCCGGGCTACCCCAGTATGCCGGGTCGATTATGGTGTCACCTGAAAACAACACGCGAACAGGGCGCCCAGCCGCATTGCTCGAATAAATCTCCAGTGTTGTGAATCCGCGGAGTTGATCATCCGCGTTCGTCAACAGCAGAACGTCAGTCTTTTGCTCAAGGTCGCGCCGAAAAATGTGGTCCGAAACATCCGCGTAATTCGACGCATAGAGCTCGAACATGGTCTGCACCGTTTCTGCATCGAGCTCCTTGCATGACACGAATCGAGCCGACAGGCGGTCATTGTCGCGTTTCGAAGGAGCCGCAAAGTCCGAGGTTGATGCCATGATGATAGCTCTGGGGCACTCTTGCCGCCGTTAGCTCTCATAGTGTAGCGTTCTACTTCGCCCATGCCCACCAGGAGACCATCACGTGTCTGCATTGGCTGCAATCGATCGGCGAAGTCTTATAGCCTTATTGCTCGAGTGGGCCATCATAATTGCCGCAATCGGTCTGGCGCTCAGAATCGGCACCTGGTGGTCCGCGGTCGCTGCCTTCGTAGTCGTGTCAACGAGACAACATGCGCACCTGATCCTCTACCACGACGCTGTCCATGGACATCTTGCGCGCGTCGCACAAATCAACGATTTCATGGTCAACCTGTTCGTGGGTGTTCCCACGTTGTTGCCTGTCGAGGCATACAGGCCGCTGCATATCGATCATCACCGCGAACTCGGCACGGACCGGGACCCGGAGCGGCAATTGCTCTATGCGAATCAAGCGTGGAATTACCAGCCACTCCCGTTCGGCGCACTGCTTCGCCAGTTACTCGGCGATCTGCTGATCGTCAACGGAGCTCGAACCCTCGCCGCATGGCGGAAGAGCCGGCCTTTCCCACCAATTAGTGCGCAGACAATGATTATCGCGGCCGCCTGGCTCATCGCGCTCGGTCTTTGGGTCAAGGTTGAGCCCAAGTTGGCAATGATTGCGCTTGCCCTCTGG
>JBATGO010000482.1:0-2254 GCA_049665845.1 Pseudomonadales bacterium
TAATTTCGTCAGGGATATCGGCATCGTTGCGGTGGATGTGCTCGGCCAGCGGGTCAACTACGTCTATTGCGAAGCGGCCAAAGGTATCGGCCATGAACTGGTGTTCCTGATCGAGCACACTCGCCCCCAGGTGTCCGTCGCTGGCGCGCACCCTGTCACCTAATGCGACAATATTTGCCACTGCGCTCTGCGTTGCTGCCCAGTCCAGCAGTTCACTATTGCCAAGAACAGCATCTAACGTCGCAGCATCCAGCTGGAAGTCAGCAAGTCTCGGCGCCAGCCTGGCGCGCAGGTTGGTGAACATTTCTGCGCAGTAAGCGCTGGCGATTTGTGCTTCGATATTATTATTGTTCTGGCTGCCCTGGCCGCTTGCACCGCCAGCTTCGATGGCATAGGCCAGGGTCGATTCAGCGGCAGCGAGCTCGGCGGCTGAGCGGGCAAGATCGAAACTGACCCATTGATATTGCTCCAGCATTTCCAGCTTGAGGCGGCCATCGACGCTACAGGCCTGTTTGATATTCCTGAGGCTCTGGTCGATAACGGAACGCGCCGCATCGATGGCGCGCTGGGCTGTGGCTGTACTGCTACTACTCATCGGCATTCCCCAGGGTGGTGCAAGGCACCTGCAGTTGGCTTGGGCTTTGTGCAGGCGAGGTGCGTTATTACCATTTTGTTACCGCTTTACGATTTTGCCGATTCGCGAGAATTGGGCTGCCTGCTCCGTAAGCGTCGCGGCTAATGCAACAACTATAACAGCGCTTGATAAAACAGTTTTGGCAGTGTTCCAGGTTCCGGACGAGACTGCTGGCGAGATCGTTACATGCGAGCGCTGCATTTTACTGCAAAGCGCGACGCTTCGCAGCGCAGCCTGACAGCCGCGCAGGCAGTGGTATCATTGCGCCCCGCAAGCCATGGGACAGCTCTGTATTTACGTCCCGCCCGCGGAACAGGATTAATCCATGAGCCAGACTTCACACCCTTATCGTTCCGTATTGTATATGCCTGGCTCCAACGCACGCGCGCTGGAAAAAGCCAAAACACTGGCTGTGGATGCGCTGATTTTTGACCTCGAAGACTCGGTGGCGCCAGACCAGAAAGCGCTCGCGCGTGAGCAGGTGTGCGCGGCGGCGCAGGCAGCGAATCATGGCGATTATGGCAAGCGGCAAATAATAGTGCGCAGCAACGCGCTGGAATCGGACTGGGGCGAGGACGACCTCAAAGCGATCGCATCGGCGGCGCCGGACATCGTGTTGCTGCCGAAAGTTGATCGCGCATCCGATGTGCACAATGCGCAAGCGCTCCTGCAGGACGCAGGATTGCCCGTCGAAACATCGATCTGGGCGATGATGGAAACACCGCTATCGATTCTGCACGCCGAAGAGATCGCAGCGTCATCGCCGAGGCTGAGAGGTTTAGTGATGGGTACCTCTGACCTGGTCAAGGATATCCACGGCCAGCACACCCGCGATCGCCTGCCGGTGATCAGCAGCCTGAACGTCTGCGTGCTGGCAGCGCGGGCCTACCGGCTGGTGATTGTCGACGGCGTCTATCTCGATTTGAACGACAGCGAGGGATTTGCCGCATCGTGCCGGCAGGGCCTGGAACTGGGTTTCGATGGCAAGACGCTGATTCATCCCAAACAGCTTGAGGCAGCAAACACAGTGTTCGCACCCACCGCCGAACAACTCGATTTTGCCAGGCGCATTATTGCTGCGCACGCCGAGGCTGAAGCCGCGGGCAAGGGCGTGGTACTGGTCGATGGCAAACTGATCGAAAACCTGCACGTACAGGACGCACACCGGCTGGTGGCACTGGACGACACCATTGCGTCACTGGCAGCGAGTGATTGAGATAGCTGTCGAAACAAACAGCTGGTAGCCGTCATCGATTCCGGCTACCGGTTACACAAACCGATACGCGAAACCGATACCTGGAAAAGGCACCCTTATGCAGAATAAAACCCCGCGCAATTTTTTTAAACCACTCGCTGTCGGCGCCCCGCAACCTTATCGCGAATTGCCGACGCGGCTGGAGCGCATGATTCATTTTTTTCCGCCACAGGTGGAAAAAATGCGCGCCAAGGTACCCGAGATTGCCAAACAGGTCGACGTGATCCTGGGTAATCTTGAAGATGCCATTCCGGCCGATGCCAAGGAAGCAGCGCGTGCAGGTGTCATCGAGGTCGGCCAGGCGACGGATTTTGGCAGCACCGGCCTGTGGGTGCGTATCAACTGTTTGAATTCGCCGTGGGGCC
>JBATGO010000483.1:0-19881 GCA_049665845.1 Pseudomonadales bacterium
CGACATGAACAGTATTTTGAGCAAAGTCAGGCAAAAAGTGATTGCCAAGCTTAGCTTTGGCTCTACCAAGAAAAGAAAAATCGGAGATTTACTACTTTGGGAATCTGATCGAGGAAGAAAATTTCCAATCAAGGCTTGGGATAATGAATACTTTAAAGTTCTTGCTAATTCTGAATTTGTTCTCTGTCCCAGCGGTGATTATGTATGGTCTTATCGTTTTTTTGAAGCAGCACTTTGTGGTGCTATCCCAATCGTAGAAGAGAGCTGTAATGCATATAATGGGTTTCGTTTTCTTACATTCAATGATGAGATTTCTGATCTAAAGTGGTCGAAAGTAGATTCCGAGCATAATTTCAAAACCTGCGTGGAAAGTATTACCGTACCTAGCTCCGTATTAAACGAAGAAATTGCAAATATCATAAGACTCAATGGCTAACAAAGCGCTGCACTCGGACGGTGGTTCCGCTGCGCTCCATTACCGCCGGTGAGCTTCGACATTATACGCTGGTTAGCTAGCAGACTATGAACGGTAAATTTAAGAATCTCAAGAGAGAGCGTTATCCGATACCGCCCTTTGTGAGGAAGGCGCTAAAGGAACAGAATCTCATGGAGTGTTACAAGGAGAGGGCTGCTTATCAGCAAAACGACTATATCGGATGGATAAATCAGGCAAAGATGGAAGCAACCAAAGAAAAACGATTGAATCAAATGCTTTCAGAACTGCGCCAGGGAGGCGTCTACATGAAAATGAAACATCCAGCTTCAGCGAAAGAAAGAAGTAAATGAATCGCAAAGTCGGCGCGTATAAAAAGCGGCCGCACCAGTGCGCCCGCGGCGCTGCACAGTCTTTGCATGGCTTGCTTGTGCCAGGTTTCGCCATGTTGGCGCAAGCATCATTACACAAAGCCAGCCGGAGGGCCGGGCGTTAGGTTTTGTTCTAAACGGATACGGTAGATGACGATGGCACAGTGCCCGAAATGTAAAGGTACAGGCAGCGTCTTGTCTCATCTTAATCCCAACGACCCAAACAAGGTCGGTGCGGACATGGGTATGCACCGGTCCGATCGATGTGCCGGCCAGGGTATTGTTCATGGTGCGGCAGGCGCTGGTGGCGGTATCATTCTTTTTATTAGCGCAGCGATTATCTCAGTAATTATTGAAAAAATGGCGTCTGGCTAGGTGCTTGCTGAGCGTGAAACCTAACAAGTCAAGCCACGCGAATGTCAAAGCTGCTGCGCTGTTTCGCTGCCGGTGCTTGGGGCGTGAGGTGACTTGTTGTACCGAAGTACTACACATGGGACGACTGCAAAAAGGCCATAAAGATGACGATCGAAGAAGAAACTAGATACAGGGAGAAAATCAAGAAGGTATGGATAATCTATACCCTTATTATCTGCTGCTTGATCGCATTCCTTGTTTTCGTTGTAGCGGACGACAATGAAGAGGTGCTTTTTTATTCGGTTATGACTGCTGGCTTTGCATACGTATTACGCCCAGAAAAAGCTTTTATCGAAAATGCGGTTAAGTATATTTTCGGGGTTGACCCGCCATCTCGAGACAAAGATGGCGAGTAAGTCACCTAACAAGCGACCGCATCCGCGCGCCTTCGGCGCTTGGCAGCCACGTGTCTCGCTCGCGCCTGGCTTCGCCCGCGCGGCACAAGCTTCACCACACAAAGCCAGCCGTGAGGCCGGGCGCTAAAAATCCAGCTATATCTAAATGAATAAAGTCGGTATGTGGTCTGCGCTCGGAATGTTTGTAGTGGGAATCCTGTACATCATTACCGTAGCAATCGGCATGTACTCCGTCGGCTTTAAGCAACCCATAGTTGATCCAATTTTAGGAATTATGGAAGCGCTCACTCTAGTGACAGCGCCACTACTTGTGATTTTAATGAGTGCTGTCCATCGAATGGCTCCCCACGATCAAAAAACACAAAGTTTGATCGCACTTGCTTTTGCGATATTGGTCGCAGGATTAACTGTTACTGTGCATTTTGTTGGCCTGACCGTGCTACGGCAGACAGGCATGGAGGGACTCGAATGGCCTTCCATAATATATGCCGTTGAGTTGCTCGCCTGGGATATCTTTTTGGGCCTTTCATTACTATTTGCCGCGTCAGTGTTTCAAGGTGGAGGACTGAGGCGCAATATTCGAACGAGTTTAACTACGGTAGGTGTGCTCTGTCTTATCGGTTCACTCGGACCTTTGACAGGAGAAATGAGACTTCAGTTTGTAGCGGTACTGGGCTACGGTGTTCTGCTACCTGCTGTTTGGTTTATGATCGCCAAATATTTTCAGCAATCCGAAAGAATAAGTAGTGGCAAGGCCTGCTGACAAGCGCATCGAGTCGGCCGTCACAGGCCGCTACGTGCTTTATGAGGCTGCTGATGCGAAGCATTAAAGTTTCTGGGGGCGCCAAAATCTATGAAAATCATTGTTGGAAATATAGAGAGGGAATTCATAGTGCACTCCCCAAGCAAACAGGCCTTCGTAGAGCACAACGATAACACGCTCTATGAACGCCTTGCGCAGAATTATGAGGGATTCAGTGGCCATGATTTAATCGCGGCCGATGAATTTTCCTCTGACTGGCATACATGGGAGGTCCATCCCTGCGGGGATGAAATCGTCCTGCTGCTTTCAGGGCAAATTACTTTCATCCTCAAATTTCCGAACGCAGAAAAATCGGTTGCTCTCGAGTGTCCAGGCTCCTATATCATTGTGCCAAAGGGCATATGGCACACAGCTAAAACGAATATCAAAAGCAAGCTGCTGTTTATAACGCCGGGAGAGGGGACGCAGAACAAGGCAGATCCAGCTTAAAGCGAAGGTTTAGCAGGGAGCGTTGCGGGCTGCCTTACCGCCGTCCGTTTTGCACAGTGGCTTTGCCGTAGCGGCGCAAACAACACTAGCCCAAGGCAATTCGTTTGGAGGGTGTTACAAACTAACGAGGTTCAATCTTTGGAAGCACATCAAAAAATCAATTATATCGAATTTGCAGCAAAGGATTTGAAGCAAACAAAGGCTTTTTTCCAGGCTGTTTTCGGTTGGACTTTTGAGGATTACGGTCCGGATTACACGACATTTACACGATCCGGAGTAGACGGCGGATTCTATAAATCAGATCTCCGCGCATCACAAGATACAGGTAGCGTATTGGTGGTACTTTACTCAAATGATCTGGAGGCTACCGCAATAAAAATAACGGAAGCGGGTGGAACCATATCGAAAGAAATATTTGATTTTCCAGGTGGCCGTCGTTTTCATTTCAAGGAACCCAGCGGGAATGAATTAGCTGTATGGAGCGACAAACCAGCGTAACAAAGGGCCCCACCGTCGGGCCCAGCGCGCTGGAGGCCTGAGAATATTCCATGAGAAAATCTATTTCGTTCTGTTTGGTAGTGGTTGGACTAATAAATCTTGCGCCCGTCATGGGGGTCGTTTCTGTCCATAAGCTAGAAATGGCTTATTCCGTTTCGATTGCTGGAAATGACCTCGCAATTTTGATGCGCCATAGAGCGCTGCTGTTCGGCATCCTGGGCGCTTTCATTATTTATTCAGCATTCAGTCCTCATTATCAATCGGCTGCCATTATCATGGGTGGTGTAAGTATGGTTGGCTTTGTATGGTTGGTAGTGCGTACCGGTGGTTATAACGATGCTATCGCGAAAGTATTATTCATTGATGTTTTGGGCCTCATATTTCTACTTGCAGCAGTAGTATTAAAATATACGAGCAGGATGCGTTAACATAGAGAGCAGCGTCGCAAATAGATTGCCAGCGTGACAGGCATAGATTGCGGCTGCTCTTTTTTGGGAGCTTCAGATATGAAACCTGTTTTTGTTCCGGGAAGAAACATTGCGGTAAAGACACCCGCGCATGAATTCGATTCTGTTGTCCATTTTTATCAGAAAATACTGGGATTCAAGCAGCTGCCTGATATTGACGGCGATTCACCTGGATCTGTTTGTTTCGAATTCGGTGACAAAATGCTTTGGATTGATAGAGTCGATGGCATCAGCCAGTCGGAAATCTGGCTTGAAGTATCTTCGAATAATCTGGACGGAGCACAAACTTACCTGGAAAATGCAGGTTGCGCTATTAGAAACGAGATCGAAGAGTTGCCTGCTTCGGTCAGCGGATTCTGGCTTAACAGCCCATCCAATATTATCCATTTGGTAACGAAAGCATAATTGCACAAGGCTCGTTATGCAAAAACTGCCCGCCTCGCGGTTATCCGGGAGCAATGGAGCTTTGGCAGGTATCTTTTCCAGCTTAAGCCTGGCGAGCTTTATCGGGATGATAGGGCCACAGGCTACGAGCCTGGCAAGCTGCGTGGTGTTTCCCGGATTAAATTTGTCTGTGTAGAACTCCCTCGCAATGTACGGTACTCAGGGTGGCGCTTGGCATGAAATTATTTTTTCGCGAAAACCCCACCATAGCCTTTGGCCTGGGTTTGCCGCTGTTACTGGTATTAGCGTTTCTTTTGATATCAGGAATACCAGCAATCCTGGTAGATCCACCGAAGTACGACGTGCTGTATGCTACCGAATACTATAACAATCAGGAAGATGTGCAGTTTGCTGTTTCTGGCCGCAAGTTGCAGGTCAGTTACCGGGGCTATTTGCGCGGCGCGCAAGTGCCGCGCCTGTGGCGTTATTATGCGCAAACCGGCGCTGTGCAGGAAATCCCGATCCTGTTACCGCCTGAGCGGACTTCGCGCAATACGAGACCTGCCCAGGCAGAAGATACGCCTGCAAGCATCGCTATCAAAGTGCCCGAGCTCGATGGGCTGGTTATCGATTCCTCGAGCATTGCGCCAGATGGATACGAATTCAGCGCTGGATACGAGCGCTATTCGCGCAATATTTTCGACGGGATATTTTATTCATCACGTTATCGCAACACAGGAAGCCTGGAAAAGGACGGGCGCAGCATTGCCCTGCCAAATGCAGATACTCGATACTACGATCGACAAACCCGTTTTATTGGCTGGGTGATATCGCAATGATTTCACTACTGGTTTTCATCCTGATTTTACTTCTGGTCGGTGGTGGTGTCTGGGGCTGGCCGATGGTAGCCGCGGCACTGGGTTTGTCGAGTGTCACCGACAAGCCGGCAGCACTCAAGCACATCAAGCAACTGATGACGACCTACGATATTGCACCATCGGAGGTAGAGGCAGTTTTTCATACGCCCGTATCGACCGACGATATGCCGGGCAAGCGCAGCAAGGGGGATATAGCCAAAACGCTGTTCACCTATCTCGGTGCAGTTTTCATAATCGCAGGGGTCGGAACCTATATCGGCTCATTCTGGGACACCATGGGCAGCGCGATGCGGGTGCTTGTTACGTTGGGAGTCGGTTATGTCCTGCTATTTGTGCTGGTGGCCGCCTTGCACGAAAATCGGTATCCAATACTGGTACTGCCGCTGACGCTTGCGAGTGTCTTTATGATGTCCGCTGGCTGGTTCGTGCTTGTCGATGAAATGTATCCGAATATCAGTAGCTGGCAAGCGCCAACGCTGTTTGTATGCGGCGTGATGGCCATACACCAGGGTGTTTTGTTCACCAGGTACCGCCGCACGGCGTTGGCATTCACAACACTTTTTTTTACCTACGCATTTGCACATGTTGGCCTCGACATGCTGGGGCTGGCGTTGGCTTACATCGCTATCGTGCTGGGTGCCTCGCTTTTCGTGGTTGGCGCTGCGCTTGAAAAGACGCCTCACCGACCGCTGGCAGAAGTCGCCTTGCTAATCGGGGCGTGCTGGCTCAATAGTGGACTGTTCGATCTAATAGCGTTGTTCACGGCCGGTAACTGGGCCGGCCTTATCGTAGGCGCAAATTTGATGCTAACCGCATTTGGTTTGCACAAAGCTGATCGCTACCCGCGCCTGATTGCAATTGGCTATTTTACCGGTTCAGTTTTGGCTTACGCGGCATTATTTGATTTGGTGCAGAACTCACCGCTTGAATTGATTTATCTCGCGGTAACGGCCTCTGGGCTTTACGCCTGCGTAGTTCTGGAAAGCCGGGCTTTATTGTTGACCACGGTAATTGCCATGCTTGGTTTCATTGGATATTTCTCGGCGAAACATTTTGCAGATTCACTCGGCTGGCCGATCACGCTGATATTAATGGGCGTCGCGTTTTTTGGTGTTGGCGCTTTTGCACTCAAGATGAAACAGCGGATGTAATCGGCCATCAGCTGTTAAAAAAATGAACTGTCAGTTTCTTAAAACAGAGCGCCACCGGGCGCCTGCGTCGACAGCAGCAATACTTTTGCTTGTTGTTTCTGGCGCCGCACTTGCTGCGCCGGAAATAAATGAATCCTTTGTTTTTTACGACATTAAACCTGTATCGAAGGACGATCTTGCAAATGAAATAAATCGCAGAACGCCGATTCGGGAGGGCGGGAAAAGGTTCAAGGGGCATACCCGATGGCGCGTGCAATGGAAATTTAAATGGAAGCAGCAAAGTAATGGTGATTGTCATATCACTGATGTTAAAACTGTTCTCGATGTGACATTTACCATGCCGAGAATCACGCCAGGCTTCAGTGCAGACACAGCTACACAGCTCGAATTTAAAAAATATTATGCATCTTTATTTGCACACGAAAAAGTTCATATGAAATCAGGCCTCCATGCTGCCAACGAAATAGAAAACGTATTGGCAGCATTCCGCAAACAGGGAGGCTGCAGGAATATTTCGGCCGAGGCCAATGCCAAAGCGGATGCGATCGTAAAAAAGTATAATAAGCGCGATAAGGAATTCGACATAGAAACCAATCACGGCAGAAAAAATATTGTGGGAAGTAGCAGTGCGGAGCCCAAAGATACCTCGAATTAAAGCGTCTTTTTGCTCGCAAGGTTTCTACCCTCATGTGCATGCGCCGTTTGCCCCACGAGCATATTCCAGGCTTAATACGGTTTGCGGTCGCGTATAACATCCCTGTCAGGAGGCGTTGAGCAATCAAATACATCTGGATGGCTATTTTTGCTCTGGTACTGGTCTGGTCTGGCATAAGCCCGAAGGACCAGCTTACCTGGTTGCTTGAAGTCGCCCCTGCGCTGATTGGCGCGGCGATTATGGCGCTTACGTACAATTCGTTCAGGCTAACGCCGGTTTTATATTTCCTTATTTTGTTGCACTGCATAATCCTGATGGTGGGCGGGCATTACACCTACGCCGAAGTGCCCCTTTTTGACAACTTGTTTGGCTCGGAAAGAAATAACTACGACAAGTTAGGCCATTTTTTCCAGGGCTTTGTGCCTGCCCTGCTGGCGAGAGAAGTCCTGATACGCAAGCATGTTGTTAGTGGCGACAGCTGGCGTACGTTTTTGATTGTATCGGTATGCCTCGCATTTAGCGCGTTTTATGAACTGATAGAGTGGTGGGTGGCGCTGATAAGTGGCGCAGGCTCGGAAGCGTTTCTGGGTACGCAGGGTTATATCTGGGATACGCAATCGGATATGTTTTATGCGCTCATTGGCGCTGTGTTATCGCTGTGGTTGCTCTCTGGCATGCATAACCGGCAGCTTGCCCATTTGCCTAAAAAGGAATCCGAGAGCTAGCAAAACCGGCCGGAACCCGTAATGCAAAGGCGCGACTTGAGACCAACAAGAAAGTGTGTCTCTTCACTGGCGCAACAAATGCTATTGGCTTACTGTGGCTGGATTACGGCTATGGAGCTGGCGGTTCTGCAAAACGCGCAGGGGCAGAGAGCGCTGCAATAACTGGATTGGCCGTATCAATAACCATAATGTGGAAGCTGCTTAGAGGACCCGCCGTACGGCAGGTTGCGTTATCATTGCACAACTATTATTTTGCAACAGCATTTACCGCTAATGTTGATCGAGACAGTTTTGCAGTGCGATTCCCGCGTCGAATCGTGTCCAGCCCTGTTGGGAGGAGACCAGTACCAATGAAAACAGCCATTCTCGTTTTCTGTGCTTTTTTTGTAGTGGCCTGTACTACAAATAGCCCGGTTAATCACACACAACTACAGGATGGCAGGCATCGGCTCAGTGTACTTGCCGACTCTGTCGATGCCGCAGACACCATGCTCGACAGCATCAAAGCAAAAGCAGCGCAAATTTGTGGTGGCGAAAATTACCTGCTTGAGGGCCAGGACCCGCCCCGGCGCCAGGTAATCCCAACCTATATCGATGGTAGCTATGTGGATGTGTCCAATTATGTACTAAGCAGATTGGCTACTTGTGGGAATTAGTAATATAGAAATTCCAGCGACAGCGACCGCTGCGTTCCTGCGACTACTTGCCATTCACTGGCCCGCATGGACTATTTTAGTGCAGACATAGTCGCAGGAGCTGATTGTGGAAGTTAGGTGTCAAAGTTAGCCGTACAACAGGCGTCCATCTACTTAAGCTGGTTATCAATTGGCCAGCTACTAAGTACCTGCTTTGCGCTAAGTAATTGTTTTCATTGATTTAATTTTATTTAAAACCAGTCGAGAAAATTCCTATGGCGAGAACCAATTACTCATTTGAGAAGCGGCAGAAAGAACTTGCCAAAAAGAAAAAGAAAGCGGAAAAGCGGCTCAAGAAGTTGGGTGGCGATAGCCTGGAAGAAGATGCGGGTGGGCAGGTTCCGGACAGCGAATCAGTAGATGAGGGCGCAGGCACAGCGCCAGAATAACGGTCGATACCGACAGCCAAGTGTGAGATTATCGGCGCCTCGCAGTCCAAGCGGTGAATTGGATGTGCGAGTTTATATTTTTCACCGATTCTATAGTGAGTACAACATGAGTAAAGGTACAGTTAAGTGGTTCAATGCCGACAAGGGTTTTGGATTTATTACACCGGATGATGGCGGCAAAGATCTTTTTGTTCACCATTCAGAGATCCAAAGTGGCGGCGAGTACGCAACGCTGAATGATGGCCAGGCTGTGGAGTTTGAAGTTGGCCAGGGTCAAAAAGGACCCTGTGCGAATAAAGTAGTCGCAGTATAAGAGAGCCCTATAACTATTCGCTAAAGTGCGTGTGCCTGGTCACAACGCACGGGGGCGCAATCAGTACGCCCCCAGGCGAGTCGTTATACCAGCCAGGCCAGCGATTTTTAATTGTCTGTATGTTTTGGCGTGATGACAGCGCAACCAGAATCGCTTCGGAAATATTGCATCCACCCCGCTTTGGACATATTTTCTGTGGCATGAACACGAAGCACCAGATACATAGCGCTGGATATCAGGTAATGGCTACCGAGTAACAACGGCACTAGCCTGTATTTTAATCGGTTAAAAACTACAGGAAATGAAGCGCATGGAGCGTACCAAAAATATGCCGCTATGGGTTTTTTTGGCATTTGCGAGCATCGAAACAAAAAAAGCCGGGTTAATGCTTACTTTGGGTAGCCTGTTATTTGCAATTTATTGTCTACCCTGGACGCAGTTTTATCCAGGCGCTGGCTGGATAGAAAAAGTATTCCTTGTCGATGACTGGAGTTGGTTCGGCATGATGGTGCCGATATTCATCTGGTACGCGCTGGCATTCCGGTGGATTGAAAAAAATGCCTGCTGGGATGCAGGTAACAAGAGCGAAAGCTAGCCATCAACCACTTTTGCCTTGCTTTTTTATGGGCGTATCGCGCCAGCTGATCTTAGCCGACGACCGATTGACCCACTAAAACACGTTTCCCCTATCAAAGCGTTATACGTTTTTGGCGCTGAAATCATGCAAACACATAATAAGGCATTGAAAAAACTCCGTTGCATACAGCGCAGCGCCGGCAGCCACTGGGTCGGTGACGGATTTCCTGTGCGTACGCTGTTTGCCTATCCGAATCTGGGCGCAGTGCTAAGCCCTTTCCTGTTACTTGATTACGCAGGTCCACGAGAATTTCCCCCGACGGACAAGCGACTTGGCGTGGGCGAGCACCCTCACCGGGGTTTTGAAACGGTTACGATTGTGTACGCAGGAGAAGTGGCGCATCGTGATTCTTCCGGTGGCGGCGGCAGTATCGGGCCCGGAGATGTGCAATGGATGACTGCAGCATCCGGTGTTGTCCATGAAGAATTTCACGGCAGCAATTTTGCCAGGTTAGGCGGTCCTTTCGAAATGGTACAGCTGTGGGTGAACCTGCCAGCTAAAGATAAAATGTCTGCACCGGGCTATCAGGGCATTTCGAATGAACAGATACCCGTTGTAAGTCTGCACGATGGCAGCAGCACAGTGCGGGTTATTGCCGGGGAGTTCGCTGGATCTGTGGGGCCGGCCAGAACTTTTACGCCCATCCATGTTTGGGATATGCGTCTATCCAATCAGGAAGGTATCGAACTGACCGTTCCAGACGGGTATACAAGTGCGCTGGTAGTACTGAAAGGGAGTGTACGCGTACACGGTGCTGAGGCTATTGCACCGGCAGAAGTGGGACTGTTTGATCGAGCGGGCGATACTATCCGCATTGACAGCGCAGACGATGCGACCGTCTTGTTACTTGCGGGCGAACCGATAGACGAGCCAATAGTCGGCAGCGGGCCGTTTGTCATGAACACAGCAGCAGAAATTCGCCAGGCGATGGAGGATTACCGTAGCGGCGAAATGGGTGCGCTGCCGTAAGGTATGCATGGAAACCGAGCATGAAAACCGGCGTATGAATCATGCGGTAAATGCCATGCAGATGAAATAAATACGCGATACACAGGCACTATGCAATCAATACAAATGAAACGACCATCCAGACAGAATCCATTGACTCGACGGCGCTGCGTTTACGCCGCGGTGCTCGCTCTTGTCACGGTGTTTCTTGGCGCATGCCTTGGCACGCCTGAAAAGGTAAAACCGGTCGAAGGCTTCGAAATGCAGCGTTACCTGGGCACATGGTACGAAATTGCAAGGCTGGATCACTCATTCGAGCGTGGGCTGCAGCGAGTCAGTGCGCAGTACACGCCGCGCGAAGACGGCGGAATATCGGTGCTGAACCGTGGTTATGACCCGGAAGCGGGTGAATGGCGTGAAGCAGACGGCAGGGCCTACTTCGTAGAGGGCGATACCAGGGGCTACCTGAAGGTGTCTTTTTTCGGGCCATTCTATGGCTCCTACGTTATATTCGAGCTGGACAAAAACAATTACCAGTACGCGTTTGTATCTGGCCCCAACGAAAAATTTCTCTGGCTGCTTGCGCGCACAGCCGATCCGGCAGACAGCGTAATAGAATATTTTCTCGAAGCGGCACGTGAGCGCGATTTTGACGTTGAGAGCCTGATTTTTGTAGATCACGATACAGGTGGAGAAAGAGTTTTGAGCGGAGGCGAGGCGGCATGGGCGAGATAGTGAAATATTCCTGTGATGGGTCTATCGCAACCATCACGCTGGACGACGGCAAGGTGAACGCTTTGTCGCTGGCCATGCAGGCGGCAATCAATCGCGCTCTCGATAGCGCCGAACAGGACGGTGCGATTATTGTCCTGCAAGGTCGTCCGGGAAAATTCAGCGCTGGCTTCGACATGGCGACACTGACGGGCGGCGGTCAGCAAGCGGCAGATATGCTGATGGGCGGATTCGACATTGCCAAACGACTGCTCGCCTATCCTCGCCCGGTGGTTGTCGCCTGTTCCGGACATGCGCTGGCGATGGGTTTGTTCCTGGTGTTGTGCGGTGATTACTGCATCGGCATCGACGGAAAATATAAATTGTGTGCCAATGAAGTTGCTATCGGCCTGACGCTGCCGCGCACCGCCATCGAAATTTGCAGGAATCGTCTTGCCCCCGCACATTTTTTCCGCGCAACGCTAACTTCTGAAGCCTACACCCCTGCAACAGCGATCGCCGCTGGTATGCTCGATGAAATAACAACAGAGGGGGAACTGCTGCCGCGTGCTATGCAAAAAGCGCAGGAGTTCGAGGCGCTTAACGCGGCAGCCTATGCAGGTAGCAAGGAGATTATTCACGGCGATCTGCTCGCTGCGATGGAGACAGCGATGACAGAAGACAGGAAAACATTTATGTCGATGTTTGGTTTGGCTTAATGTTATACCGACCCTTCATCGGCAGCGTTAATAGATGTCTCGCGCTTGAACGAGAACGTTATGCCAGAAATATATTAGAGCAGGAGTATGCATAATGATTGGATACACTACCGTCGGAACCAACGATTTCGAAAAAGCTGCGGAATTTTACGATAGCTTGCTAGCGATGCTGGGCGCGAAACGGTTGATGGAGCTTGAGAGTTTCATTTTGTGGGGAAGCGATTTTCAAAAGCCTTCTTTCGCTATCGCGAAACCTTACAACAAACAGGCCGCGACAGCCGGAAATGGCACCATGATCGCTTTAAACGCCGGCTCACAGCAGATGGTCGACAAGCTCTACAACAAGGCGCTTGAGTTGGGTGGCAGCGACGAGGGCGCGCCCGGTAATCGAGGTGGCAATTTTTATGCGGCCTACTTTCGAGACCTCGACGGCAACAAGCTCAACGCTTTCGTGGTGGGCTAAAAAGTTTGCAGAAATGGATGCGGCCTGAATAAAGTATTCCCTGCGTACTGAACCCGATGTTACCAGTAACGAGTTGCCTGGCTGCCCTTGGAGTTTTGCTGTACGCAGAATTTCGCGAATACGTTGTGCTCAAGGCAGCCGCCAAACTCATCGCCTCCAGCGCTTTTATTTGGGCGGCGCTGTATTGGGGTGCCACTGCATCTACCTACGGTTCGCTGGTTTTGCTCGGCCTCGTTTTTTGCTGGCTGGGTGACATGCTTTTATTGCCCGAAGGCAGCGGCAAAAGTTTTCTCGCTGGGCTGTTTGCATTCCTTTGCGGCCATATTGTCTATGCCGCTGCATTCAGCACGCTGGCCTTAAATGAGAGGGCGGGGCTTGTCGCGCTGCTGGCCGTTATACCGGTTGGTGCATTTGTGCTGCGCTGGCTTTGGCCGACTTTGCCGGCTCCCATGCGTATCGCGGTTCCGCTTTATGTTTTTGTTATTCTCTCCATGGTGGCGTTAGCCTGGTCTGTAACTGTGTCCGGAGCACCGCTGGTGCTCGCTCTGGGTGCTACCGGTTTCGCAATGTCCGATCTTTCCGTCGCGCGCGAACGATTTATCGCGCCGGGTTTTGGCAATCGTGCCTGGGGGCTGCCCCTGTATTTTATTTCACAGCTATTGCTTGCCTATTCTGTAGCCGTAATATGAGCGGGATAGCGCGGCAGTATCGGTTAAAATGCCGGTTTGGCGATGCCGGCGACAAGGAGCAAGGACATGCAAGAGCAACCAGATTCCAAAGAAGTCAGACAGGCCGCGGGAACCTCGATGCTGGATGAAACGTTCGACGCGCCGGTTTATGCAGGTTTCTGGGTGCGCGTCGGTGCGGCACTGATCGACTCCATTTTGCTCCTGCTTGTGGTGGGCCCGCTACTGACCATGGTTTACGGCCGCGATTACTGGGTATCCGAGGCGGCCTTCCACGGCTCGATGGACGCGCTGTTAAACTGGATTTTACCCGCCATTGCGATCATTTTGTTCTGGTACTACAAGTCAGCGACGCCGGGCAAAATGATATTCGACCTGCGCATAGTCGATGCACAAACGGGCGGTAAACCGTCAAAGGGGCAGCTCATCGGCCGCTACTTTGCCTACTATGTTTCGACCATTCCATTGGGTCTGGGCCTGATTTGGGTCGCGTTCGATAAACGCAAACAGGGCTGGCACGATAAACTGGCAGGCACGGTGGTGATAAAGGATGCCGATGATTCAAGTGAATTATGATGCGGTATGGCGAAATAATTGCGTTCTGGTTTGAGGAGCTCGACGAAAAAGACTGGTGGAAAAAAAGCGCGTCGCTGGATAAGTCGATAATGACCCGTTTCGGCGCATTGCACGAGCAGGCAGCAAGCTGTGAACTTTACTCCTGGCGTAGCGAGGCACTTGGCAGGCTTGCGGAAATTATTGTCCTCGACCAGTTTTCGCGCAATATCCATCGCGATTCGGCGCGCGCTTTTGCGCAAGATGCACAGGCATTGTGTCTTGCGCAGGGGGCGATAGTTGCCAGCGCCGATTGCGAACTGACGCCCGTGCAGAGAAGCTTTCTTTACATGCCATATATGCACAGCGAATCACGCGCTATTCATGAAATCGCCCTACAGCTTTATAAGCAAAATGGCATCCAGTCGAACCTTGATTTTGAAATCAGGCACAAGGAAATCATCGACCGCTTCGGTCGCTATCCACATCGCAATGCCCTGCTCGGCAGGGATTCCACGCGCGAGGAGCAGGATTTTTTGCAACAACCGGGTTCAAGTTTCTGATCCGCATTGGTATTGCTGGCAGAATAAAGAAGTCAGTCACAACCGTGGCAAGCTTTGTAAAAAGAATTGGAGCACGCCATGTTGATGAACCTTGTTTTGATTGTTGCAGGCCTGGCGCTGTTAACTGCAGGCGGCGAAATACTCATTAATGCCGCTCTTTCGCTGGCCAGAAAGATGGCGATATCGCCGCTGCTCTGCGGCCTGTTAATTGTAGGCTTCGGAACGTCTGCGCCGGAGCTGGCCGTATCGGTAGACGCATCGCTGCGCAGCCTTCCTGATATTGCGGTTGGCAACGTCGTTGGCAGTAATATCAGTAACTCGCTGCTTATTATCGGTCTCTGCGCGGTTTTGGCACCGCTTGCAGTGCAGCCGCTGGCATTGTGGCGTGATGCAAGTGCCGGCGTTTTTGGCTGTTTGTTATTTTGTGGCATCGTGCTATGGCACGCTGCAGCGCCGGTGCTGGGGTTGCTGCAGGCTGCGATAATGCTTTTTGCGTTTGCGCTCTATATTGGCTGGGCAATCCACAGCGAACGAAATGCCGTTTTATGGTCTGAACTGCCCGCTGAGCTGGAGGGCAATATTCGTGATCGCAGCACAGCATCAAGTGTGCTGCTCTGCGTGATCGGGCTTGTTTTATTGATCGGCGGTTCCAGGATGCTGGTAAACGGGGCGGCCGGGATTGCGCAATATTATGCAGTGCCAGAGGTCCTCATCGGCCTGACCCTGGTGGCGGTGGGTACGTCGCTGCCCGAGTTGGTGGTTTCGATAATGGCAACCATACGCGGGCAATCAGCGGTTGCGGTGGGCAATGTGCTGGGCAGCAATCTTTTTAACCTGCTTTTTATTCTGCCGGTCGCGGCGTTCGTCAATCCGTTGGCTGTGTCTGCACGAATCGCACAGTTCGATGCCTGGGCGATGCTTGCCGCGGTGCTATTGCTGATGACTTTCCTGGTGACGGGACGCAAGGTATCCCGCATCGAGGGCGCGATCCTGCTGGCCGGTTATGTCGCATATTTATTCGCAGGTTACAGGTTGTTTGGCGCGCAAGTCGCTTAGCAAGTGCCATAAATTTTCCAGCCAGGCGTGCAAGTCGCGCTAGAATGCCCCGATCTGATTGCGAGTTCGATAAAGCAGTTCAGGATACGCCAATGAGCAATAAAATGATTTCCACCTATGCAGTCAATGAAGCGGGCGGCAAGTTCGAAGTTTTCGAATACGACCCCGGTGAACTCGGGCCTGGAGAGGTCGAAATCGAAGTGTCGAGTTGCGGCATCTGCCATAGCGACCTCAGCATGATCGACAACGAGTGGGGCCAGACGCGTTACCCGTTGGTGCCGGGCCACGAAGTTGTTGGCACCGTGAGCGCGATCGGCAGTGCGGTGAGCAATATTCAGCCGGGTCAAAACGTTGGCCTGGGCTGGCACGCTTCCTATTGCAATCACTGTGCTCCCTGTGGAGTGGGCGACCATAATCTATGCGCGCAGGCGCAGCCAACTATTGTGGGCCGCCACGGCGGTTTTGCCGACAGGGTGCGTGCCGACGCAAACAGCGTTGTGCTTATCCCGGACGGACTGCCGCTCGATACGGCTGGCCCGCTGTTTTGCGCTGGTATTACCGTGTTTAATCCGCTGGTTGAGTTTGCGCTGGCGCCTACCGCAAAAGTCGGGGTAATCGGTATTGGCGGGCTCGGCCATCTCGCGCTGCAGTTCCTGCATGCATGGGGCTGCGAAGTTACCGCATTCACTTCCAGTGAGAGCAAAGCGAAGGAGGCGCAGCAGCTGGGTGCACACAGGGCAATAAATTCGCGTGAGGCACAAGAAATAAAGCAGGCGGCGAACAGTTTCGACCTCGTCATCAGTACCGTGAACGTCAAGCTCGACTGGAACCTTTACCTGAACACGCTCAAGCCGCGCGGCCGCCTGCATTTTGTTGGCGCAACGCTTGAGCCGCTGGACATCAATGTTTTTTCGATGCTGGGCAAGCAGCGCTCGGTATCGGCTTCGCCGGTTGGCAGCCCGGCAACGATGGCGAAGATGCTGGAATTCGCCAGGCTGCATGGAATTACGCCGAAAGTGGAAACCTTCAGGTTTAGCGATATCAACGCAGCAGTAGATCGCTTGCGCAGCGGCGATGCGCATTACCGTATCGTGCTTGAACACTGAACTGTTACTGGACCGTTGGCTGGTTTAAGTGCGAGCTTGATGCGAATTTGGCTGCGAATTTGGCTGCGAGTTTGTGTGCGGGTCTGGGCAGGGGATTAAAGGTAGCGCTGCATGCCAAAGTGCATCGGCCACACAGGTGTTCCGGGGGAAGTGATTATGCATAAAAGTCCAAAGCAGCCGGCGCTGGCGAACTTCAGCGACATGGCAAAAAGTACGCAGGAAGACTGGAATATTATTGCCGGCGAATTCCTTGCGTTTGCCGCGAAATTACCCGATCGCGTGCTGGATCACCTGCTGCTGTTGCAAGGTGACTTTGGAGGCTTTCCGGTAGACAGGCTCACGCATTCGCTGCAAACCGCGACACTTGCGCATCGCGATGGCCGCGACGAAGAGTATGTGGTGTGCGCTCTGCTGCATGATATTGGCGACACGCTGGGTACCTACAACCATCCGGACGTGGCAGCGGCAATACTCGAACCCTTTGTATCGGAAGAAAATCACTGGATGGTCAGGCATCACGGTATTTTCCAGGGCTACAATTTTTTCCATTACCTGGGCATGGACAGGAATAAGCGCGATGAGTTCAAGGGCCACCCACTCTACACCCACACCGTGGAATTCTGCCAGAAATACGATTGCCCCGCGTTCGATAAGAAAGCCGAAACCCTGCCGCTCGATTATTTCGAGCCGATACTGCGACGCGTGCTGGCTGAGCCGAAGAAGTCGCTCTATAAGAGTGTTACAGAATAAATAGCTTGCGAGTGTTTTTTGCAGATGGAGGTTTGTTTGAACCCGATTCACGAGCGCATCAAGAATAACTTTCCGACCGTACTGATTACCCTGCTGAGCATTGTGCAGGCGCTGGCGCTGGAGTTGCTCTGGAACCATGTTATTTCTTCCGGCTATCTTTTTGAAATAACACTCGAAGCGCTGTTGTGGTGGGTGCAAATCGCGGCAACGCTGGTGGGAATCATACTGATCTGGCTGGTATATGCAATCAATGCCATGCGCCTGCGCTGGCTGCCCAATACCACCGATTCCATTTTCCCTTTCATTGTTGGCCTTATCGAATTTGCGCTGGTCGCTGATCTCGGGCCCGACGGCACCGGCGCGTGGCTAATGCTGATGGCCGTGGTATTTTTGTTGATGACATGGAGTGCGCAGTCCACGCTGGCGCGCGCACGGTTGGATCAGGATAACAAGGCATTCTTTGATAGTATCGAACCGGCTACTCTTAACGATTTTATTCCGCAGATTGCTGCATCCAGCCTGCTCGGGCTGAGCGGGTTATACGTTGCTGTTAGTCGATCCGATGGCGTTATACCTGCGGTCGCAATCCTGGCCACATTCTTTGTGCTCGTCTGGCAGTTCTTTACCGTTCGGGGGTTCTGGAAAATAACAATCACTATCGGAGATGAGTCATGACAATGCTACTGGCGGGTGTGCTGCTGTGGTCTTTTATGCATTTATTGCCGGGCGTCGCTGCAACACTGCGAAGGGGTATTATCGAAAAGCTTGGCCTGGGGCCCTACAAGCTGGTTTATTCCCTGATTTTACTGGCGTCTATCGGCTTGATGGTTGCGGGTTGGCGCGCAAGCCAGCCCGAACAGCTGTTTATTGCCAGCTGGCTGCCACTGCATGCAGCCTACGCGCTGATTTACCTGGGCGTATTCCTGATGGCGGTATCCAGCTTCAATAGCAGGATAAAACGCGTTATCCGTCACCCGCAGCTCACCGGCTTTGCGATTTTTTCGATTGCACACGTGCTGGTTAATGGCGACAGTCGTTCCACGCTGCTGTTTGGCGGGCTGGCTGCCTGGGCAGTCGTTGAAATGCTGGTAATCAATCGACGTGATGGCGAATGGCACAAGCCGCAACCACCTGCAATCGCGCAGGAACTCAAACCGCTGTTGGCCAGCATTGCTGTGTTTTTTGCGCTGTTTTTTGCGCACCCTTACCTCAGCGGCCATGCGCTGGCCTTTTAGTTACCTGTGTTGCTGTTAACGTCTGATTGCATCATGCCAGCTGCAAGCATGTCGGTGTAATAGCATGGATATAAAAGGCTGGATGCGAAAGTCCGCGTATGAACGCTATCAATAAATCATGAGTGACAAGGAAAAACCATTTTGCCTGCTATTGCGCGTTCGTTACAGTGAATGCGACGCGCAGCAGGTAGTATTCAACAGCCGATATATGGACTACGTCGATGTTGCGATGACAGAGTTTACCCGTCAATTGTGGGGAGATTACAACGCGCTGGTAGCAAGCGGCTACGACAACCAGGTAGTCAGTGCCACCATAGACTGGAACGCACCAGCGCATTTCGATGATGTGCTGGCTATTTATGTAGCGCCGGGCCGGCTCGGCAATACTTCTTACACATTGCACTGCACAATAGTGAACTATGCGAGCCGCGTTGAACTGGTAAACGTAAAAATCACTTACGTTCTGCTAAATGCCAAACAGATGAAAAAGACGTCGATTCCGGACGCTATGCGTGCTTCGCTTGAACAGGGCGCGCCGGGTTTTATCATC
Source organism: Pseudomonadales bacterium (assembly GCA_049665845.1). Taxonomy (GTDB): domain Bacteria; phylum Pseudomonadota; class Gammaproteobacteria; order Pseudomonadales; family UBA7434; genus UBA7434. The sequence continues at coordinate 18,958 of JBATGO010000483.1, forward strand.
GATCAGGCTGGCATTGGCCAGCTTGCCTGAATAACGTAGCGCAAGGCGCAAAAAAATTAAAAATCTGTTGCGATCAGCTGAGCAAGTGCTGCGGGTGGCGACCGTCGACGTAACCCATAAACGAGCCATGGATCGAATAACCGATTAACTGCCGCGTGCGCTCGGGCAGCTTTGCCGCAGCTTCGGGCGGCACCGCGGCGATCATGTTCTCCAGTTGCCTTGCCCAGCCCGGGCAGTATTGCGGTGTAACAATCATGCGCGCTTTGTTCGAACGGTTCGCACCGCCGCGATGCAGCAGCGTGCCCTTGCAGAGCATCAGCGAGCCCCTGGGCATAACAGCTTTTATTGCATCACTGCGCGCGTGCAGGTCTGCGCCGGGATCACGAGAGCCGGTCTGGTAAACACTGGCCATGGTCTCGGCCAGTGCTGCATGCGAGACCTTGTGACTGCCGGGGACGATTTCCGTTGCGCCGTTTTCTGCGGTGGTGTCGTCGAGCGTCCAGAATGCGCTGACGCCGAATGATTCGCGCGGTGTGGGAATAAATATATTACCGTCGTCGTGATGCCAGGGCTGCACGGTTTCGCCGGGTTGCAGGTTGATGGCAAGCAACGCCGAGAGCAGGCAAGTAGTGCCAAGGTCGGCCTCGGCAAAGGCCAGCGCCAGTGGATGGGTAACCATGTTTGCGAATACCGGCTCCTTGGCCAGCAGCGCATATACGCGATTGGTGTGGTAGCCCTCAAAATTATTGCGACCCTGGATATTTTTACCCAGCCACGGCGCCAGCGCATCGCGGTAGCGCTGCACCTCGGCATCATCCATGACCTTTTCAAAAATAATATAACCGTCGCGGTCGAACTGCTTGTGCACTTCGGCAAAGGTTTTACCCGCCAGCCACGGCTCCAGCAGTTTGTGGTCGACGCCGG
>JBATGO010000484.1:0-7760 GCA_049665845.1 Pseudomonadales bacterium
GTACCCAGCCAATGCGCCGCCGAGGGGGGCGTTGCGCCGAGTGCAAGGTTTTGCTGCGCGTAGGAGTAGTGTGTCAGCAGCGGTGCAAGCATGGCGAGCACAACAAGCAGTAGCAAAAACAGCAGCCCCGCAGTGGCGAGCCGGTTTTGCGCCAGCCGCTGCCACGCTTCGGCCCACAGGGATCGTGGGCGGGTGGCAGGCTTGTGCGCAGGCGCAGCTTTGGTATGTGGATTGTGCATAGCGGTATTCAGGGTCTGGTGTTTTTCATCAGCGCCGCAGCTTGAGGCGCGGGTTCAGCCACGCGGTTACAATATCCGAGAGTGCGTTAAAACCGATGATCAGTGTACTCAGCAATATGGTGCTGCCAAGAATCATGGTGTAGTCGCGGTTGAATGCCGCCTGTACGTAGAAGCGACCAAGTCCGGGAATCTGGAAAATGGTTTCTACAACAAAGGAGCCGGACAGCAGGCCGGCCAGCGCAGGGCCCGAAAATGCCACCACCGGTGCGAGCCCGCCGCGCAGCGCGTGGCCAAACATCACACGCGTATTCGAAAGGCCCTTGGCGCGTGCCGTGCGGATATAATCCTTGCCGAGTTCCTCGAGCAGGCCGGCGCGCGTAAGCCTGGCAATATAGGCGGCGTAACCGCTCGCCAAGGTCAGCACCGGCAGGATCTTGTCGCCGCTCTGGTAGCCCCAACCGCTGACCGGCAACCATTCCAGCCAGATGCCAAATACCAGCACCAGCAGTGGTCCGAGCAGGAACGAGGGCAGGCAGATACCGGTCATTGCCAGCGTCATGCTGCCGTGGTCCTGCCAGCTGTTCGGCCGCAACGCCGCGATAAAACCGGCCAGCGTGCCCAGCGCCAGTGCAACCAGCATGGCCCAGGCTGCCAGCTCGAACGTGATCGGCAGGCCGCTCGCGATCATCTCGGTCACCGTGCGATTGGCGTAGCGATACGAGGGGCCGAAGTCGCCGCTGGCGAGGTTGCCCAGATAACTCGCGTACTGCTGCATAACCGGCTGGTCGAGCTGGTAGCGCTGTTCGAGTTTTTCCAGCACATCGGGCGGCAGCGCGCGTTCAGCGTCGAAGGGGCCGCCGGGTGCCAGGCGCACCAGGAAAAACGTCGCAGTGATCACGATCAGCAGGACCGGTACCGCTTGCGCGAGGCGCAGCAGGATAAATCTCAACATTGCGGTAGCCTTTTGCGCGGCGCAGAAGCATTGGTCGCCGCGTCCGTAGCAGCGCAGGCGAGCGACGCGGGTGATGCTTTGTTTTTGCTGGCATCAGGTTCCAGCCACACGTATTTATAAGGGTGGTGGTCGAGTATATTGGGCCACCAGCCCTGCACGCTGGGGTGCTTTAACTGCACGCGCGTGTAGGTATAGATCGGCGCGATCGGACTCTCGTTCAGCAGGATGGATTCTGCGGCGTAGAAGTGACCGAAGCGGCGCGGCGGGTCTGCCTCGCTGGCGGCTGCAGCGATCAGCCGGTCGTAATCTTCGTCGCTCCAGCCGGTCTGGTTATTGCCGCCTGCTGTGACAAACATGTCCAGGAAGCTGTTGGGGTCGGGGTAGTCACCGATCCAGCCTGCGCGTGCTATGTCGTAGTCGAGTGCCTGCGCACGGCTCAGGAAAACTTTCCAGTCCTGGTTCGACAAGGCGATATCGATGTTCAGTGCTTCTTTCCACATCTGCTGGATTGCAACCGCGATGCGCAGGTGCCCCTCGCTTGTGTTGTACAACAGTTCCAGCTTCGGAAAGCCGTTGCCGTTGGCAAAGCCGGCCTCGGCGAGCAGGCGGCGCGCGGCCTCTACGTCGTAGGACAGCAGCGACTGTGGTGGCTGGTAGCCATGGATATCCGGCGGGGTAAAACTGTAAGCGGGTTGCTGGCCGCCCTTGGCAACGGCATCGACCAATAATTGACGATTGATCGCAAGGCTCAGCGCGCGCCGCACGCGTACATCGTCTAACGGCGGGCGAGTGGTATTGAAACGATAATAATAAGTACCAAGGTAGGGATCGATGCTGATGCGATCCGGCGCACTGGCAAGGTAGGTTTCGATTTTATCCGGCGGCAGCGCTGCGCTCAGGTGCAGTGCACCCGTGCGAAACATGCGTTCTTCGGTTTGTGCATTGTCGATCGGGTAAAAACGGATCTCGTTGAGCGCCACGCGCTCTGCATCCCAGTAGTGCGGGTTTTTTGCCACGCCGATCCGGTAGTTGAGCCGCCACTCGCGCAACTGGAACGGCCCGTTGCCCACATAGTTGCCCGGTCGGGTCCAGTTGCTGCCGCGCTGCGTCATGGCGCCGTGTGCAAGCACCGTATTTTTGTGTACGGGAAAGGTGCTGAAGTGCGCCAGTAGCGAAAGAAAATACGCAGTGGGGTTTTCCAGCTCGACGCGCAGCGTATGCATGTCAAGCGCACGCACACCGACTGCTGAAAAGTCTTGCAGTTCGCCGCGGTGAAAGGCGCGCGCACCGCGCACCGGATAGAGCTGGTAGGCGTATTCGCTACCGAGCTCTGCACTGAGTACGCGTTGCCACGACCAGACAAAATCCCCGGCGCTGACCGGCTCGCCATTCGACCAGCGCGCAGTCTTGTGCAAATAAAAGGTGTAGTTGAGTCCATCATCACTGACCTCCCAGCGTTCGGCAACGCCGGGCGAAGGTGCAAGCGTACGCGGGTCCTCGCTGACCAGGCCTTCCAGCAGGGCGCTGATAATATTGTGTTCGGTAACGCCGGTGACAATATGCGGGTCAAGGTCGACCGGTTCGGTGCCATTGCCCAGGTGCAGTACTTTTTGTTGCGCACCGAGTTCCACGTTACTTGGCCCCGGCATGCATGCAGTGACACATGTCAGTGCTACTGGCAGCAGCAGTGCAAAGCAGCGTATTGCATTGCAGGTGGTCGCGCCTGGCAGGCCCATGTAATTCCTCAATAAAAAAGGCCGGCAGTTGCCTGGCTCTCCAGCGCGCATTCCGGTGCCCGGCGTCGCCGCGCGCCGGGCTAGAAGTTGTCCTTCCACTGACGGATTGTTGCGAATACCTGGTTGTCATCCAGTTGTGCGGCGCTGCAACCTTTTTTGTGAGCCGCTGCGGCGACAACTTCGCTTGCGTTCCAGCGCAAGAAGGGATTGGTTGCCAATTCATCGGCGAGCGTTGACGGGACTGTAGCGCGCCCCGCCTTGCGCGCATGCGTGACCTCGATGATACGCTTCTGCAGCGCGGCGTTACCCGGCTCGACAGCGGCTGCGAAGCGCAGGTTCGACTGCGTGTATTCGTGTGCACAGTAAACGCGAGTGGCTGCGGGTAGCACAGAAATTTTTTGCAATGAGCTGCGCATTTGTGCGGGCGTACCTTCGAATAGCCTGCCGCAGCCTCCGGCGAACAGGGTGTCACCACAAAACAGCACGGGTGTGCCGAATTGATCGGCATCCGCGACAAAGTATGCAATATGCTCTGAGGTATGGCCGGGCACGGCCAGCACTTCCGCGCTGATGCCAAGAAATTCGCAATGCTGGCCGTTCGAGAGTGGCACTGTTACCTGCGGAATACGCGGGTCGTCCGGGCCGAATACCGGCACTAGCGAGTGTTGCAATAATGCATCGACACCGCCGATGTGATCGAAGTGATGATGGGTGATGAGGATAGCGGCCAGCGCGAGACCATTGTCGGCCAGCGCAGTCATGATTGGTGCCGCATCACCGGGGTCGACGACTGCGGCCTGGCTGCCATTGTCGATCAGCCACAAGTAATTGTCGTTGAAGGCAGGTACGCCGCGCACGTTCAGTTTCACAGCAGTATTCCTCGTGGTTGCACGGGCTTTGCCGCGTTTGCAATGATTTTGCGGTATTTTAACCCGATTTTATTTCGCTGAACCTGTCGCCGCTGCAGCGTTATAATCGCGCCCTTGTGCCAGCAGCTGGCGGGTGGTGTTGCCTGAAGCCTTTGGTTCAGAGTTAAACCGGCGCTAGCGGGATATTCAATGCATCCATCAGTACCCATGTCAGTAGTCATGTCGAGTTTCACGACTTTTCTCGAGTCGGAGCTCGGACAGGCGCTGCTGGATCTGGAACGGGAGGCCATGGCTGCGCAGCTTTCGCAGCTGGTCGGCTATAACTGCCTGCAGCTTAGCGTGCAGCGCGGTGCGTCCATGTGCCCCGACGGCCGTTTCGGACAGTTGATTAAAATGGGTTATGCGCCGTCTGCCGATGCCGGCCTGCGCGATAGCGTTTGGGCCAATTACGAAGAGTTGCCGGTAGCCAGCGATTGCGTAGACGTCGCCGTGCTGCACCATGTGCTTGAGTTTGCCGAACAGCCTCACCAATTGTTGCGTGAGGCTACCCGTACGCTGACGGCAGGAGGGCATTTGCTTGTCGCCGGGTTTAATCCCTTGAGTCTCTGGCCTGTTTACCATCGCTTCTATCGCTGGCGCAACGCCGCGCCGCCAGCACCACAACGCAAGGAGCACAGGCAGCGGTCGATCAGGCAGGGGCGGCTCGCCGACTGGCTGTCGCTGCTTAATTACGAGGTGCTGGATCAACAGTGCCTGTTCTATCGCCCGCCGATAAATTCCGTAGCGTGGCTGAGACGCCTGCGATTTTGCGAGCGCTGGGGCGGCTATTCGCATTTGCCGGTGGGGCTTGTTTACCTCACGCTGGCGCGCAAGCGCAGTGTAGCTGCGACCCCGGTGATGTCGGGCTGGCGCCGCTCACTCAGTGCAACGCCGGCAGCGCGGGTTCGCGCTTTACCGTTGCAGCGCGTCATCGACAGTCTGGAAAAGAGCACAAAAGCACTACCGCAAGGCATCGCGAAGCAGGCGCCAACAGCATCGCAAAATCGTAACCGATCGACCTTGAGACGGATTAAATGACCAGTGATATACAGGTAGAGATTTACACCGACGGCGCCTGTCGAGGTAATCCCGGGCACGGTGGCTGGGGTGTCTATTTGCGCAGCGACAAAGGCGAGCGAGAACTTTTTGGCGGTGAGCCGGAAACCACGAATAATCGCATGGAACTGCGCGCCGCGATTGAAGCACTGCGTACCCTCGAAGCAGGCGTGCAAGTGGTTTTACACACCGATTCGCAATACGTGCGCAAGGGTATTACCGAGTGGATGACGAACTGGAAGCGCAACGGCTGGAAAACTGCCGCGCGCAAGCCGGTAAAAAACGCCGACTTGTGGCGTGAACTCGACGCCGCGACTACACGCCATGAGATTACGTGGAAATGGGTCAAGGGGCACGCTGGCGACCCGGGGAATGAACGTGCGGATGCACTGGCCAATCGCGGTGCGGATGCTTACGGGCCGGGCATCGCGCGCCAGCGCTAGCGAGGTGCCCAGGTGACGCAAAGACAAATCGTACTCGACACCGAAACAACCGGCCTTGAGCCGGCGAACGGGCACCGTATTATTGAAATCGGTTGCGTGGAACTGGTCGAACGCAGGCACACACAGCGACACTATCACCAGTTTATTGATCCGCAACGCGAAATTGACGCCGGTGCCTTTGAAGTGCATGGCATCAGCAATGAGTTTCTTGCCGGCAAGCCACGATTTCGCGATATCGTCGACGAATTTCTTGGTTTTATCAGCGGCGCTGAATTGATCATCCACAACGCCCCGTTTGATATCGGTTTCCTGAACCACGAGCTTGCACTGGCCAAACACCGTATCACCGCGATCGAAAAAGTTTGTTCCGTGGTCGATACGCTGGCCATGGCGCGGCACAAGCATCCGGGCCAGCGCAACAATCTGGACGCACTGTGCAAGCGTTACCTGGTCGACAACTCAGGCAGGCAACTGCACGGCGCGTTGCTCGATTCCGAAATCCTCGCCGACGTTTACCTGCGCATGACCGGTGGCCAGTCTGCGCTTGCGCTGGATAGCGATGCTGAAGCGGCCAGCGGCAAAAGTGAGGCAGCGGTCGCGATTGAATGCAAGCGCAGTGCCGCGCTGCCGGTTATAGAGCCGAGCCTGGCTGAGCGGCAGTCGCACGAAGCGCTACTGCAACGAATGAAGGACGCAACGGGGCAATGCCTGTGGCTTGGAGAATAGCGATACAGGTGTCGGCACGCTGTGCTGTGCACCTGTCGCCGTGAATATTTTCCGGATTGGCTGCGAATGGCCGCGCGCATAGCAGGCGATGATTGTTGCGGTGCGCTGCAGGCGGGTGTTTATTCCGTGGCGTAGGGATTACTGCCGTCTGGCTGCACCTTGAAGCGTTTGTATGCCCACTGGTACTGGCCGGGGTCTTCGGTCGTGGCGCTTTCAATAAGCTGGTTAAGCGCTGTGGCGCTCTGCTGCAGGTCTTCATTGTATAGCGCTGCGGGCGCTGCCTTGAAGATGATGGCGAAGCCGTCGTCCTCGCGCAGCGCATAGCCCATCACTGCGCGGCAGCCGGTACGCTGCAATAATTTGTGCAGCAATGTCATCGTATATGCCGGTACGCCAAAAAACGGCGCGAACACACCACCCGAGCCTTTGGGTACCTGGTCAGGTAGCATGCCGACGATTTCACCGCGCTGCAGAGCCTTCAGCAGTTGCGCAACGCCACGCTGGCTGGTTGGCACCAGTATTGCACCGGAGCGCTCGCGACCGTTTTTTACCAGGGTTTCAAGCGCGCTGTACCTGGGCGGCTGGTAAAGGCTGGTGGTTGGCGCATAGCGAGGCAGGTAGCGGCCCAGCACTTCCCAGTTGCCGATATGAGGGCAAATCAGCAGCACGCCCCTGCCTTGAGCCAGGGCATCGCGCATATGCTGATCTGCCTCTACGCGAAGGATTTTTTTCTCAATCCAGGCATTGTCATGGTGCCAGACCAGCGGCATTTCCAGCGATGTGCAAAGGGATTGCTCAAGCGAGCGGTCAACCAGCGCTTTCTGCGCAACAGCGTCCAGTGCGGGATGGGTGAGCGCGATATTGATCGCGGCGATCCGGCGATGCTTGTTGTGGCTATTGCGCAGCACGGTTGCAACTGCGCGCGCCAGAACACGTATTGCCGCTAGCGGTAAGCAGGCCATGCCGCGCAAAAATGCAGCGGCAAAAAAATTGCCAGGCATGGTGGCTAAATGCGGCCCGCGCCCTGATGCGACGTGCTTTGCTTAATGCCCGCTGCCGTGACCATTGTCTTGCTTGCCTGCTGACGTAGCGTGGCTATAGTCGGCATGATCAGATATCCAGCCTTTTTCAATCATTGCGCGCGTTGCGGGAGGGGCGAAAAAGTGTACCGAGAGCAGGCCGACCAATGTCATCGTCAGGGTGTAGGGCAAGGCCTTGTAGACCATGGTCAAATACCCAAGGCGAATCAACGGTGCAACCGAGGAAGTCAGCAGAAACAGGAATGCTGCCTGGCCATTTGGCGTCGCGACCGAGGGTATGTTGGTACCGGTATTGATTGCGACAGCGAGCAGGTCGAACTGCTCTCGGCTAATGGTGTCATTGAGCAGCGCCTGTTTGAGTTCAGTGATGTAAACCGTGCCGACAAAGACGTTATCCGAAATCGCTGACAACAGTCCGTTGGCCAGATAGAACATTGGCACTTGTCGCGAGGGTTCCAGCGCGAGAACGCTGTTGATGATTCCCGTAAATAACTCCTGTTCGGCAATCACAGCAACTATCGCAAAAAATACGACCAGCAAAGCGGTAAAAGGCAGTGCTTCTTCAAAGGCCTTGCCCAGTGCATGTTCGTCGGTAATCCCGTTGAAGGCGGTGGTCAGCACGATAACAGTGAGACCGATGATGCCGACTTCGGCAAGATG
>JBATGO010000485.1:0-2302 GCA_049665845.1 Pseudomonadales bacterium
GCATTAAACCAATTCGAACAGGAGGGCTTTGCAGCGTTTAGCGACGAATGGACTTCGCACGATGCCTGCCTGGGTAAACGCGTTGAGTTGCAGCTCGGTGCAAGCGGTGCCGACGGTAATTCATCTGTGCTTGAGGGCAATTACCGTGGCGTAAATATCGACGGTTCCATTTCAATCGAAACACCGGCAGGCGTGCAGCATTTCAGTGGTGGTGAAATCAGTTTGCGCCAATCGGGTTTGCCGGCGCAATGAGTTATCGCGACCCATTTGCGCCGCAGTTGCTAATTGATGTTGGCAACACGCGTAGTAAATGGCGAGTACAAAACGGCAACGGGTCAGTGATAGCTGCCGGCAGCTCCAGCGGTACACTCGAAACCTTGCCGGAAAATATTGCGGCGACGATCTCGCCGGCCTTTGCAGTATTCCTGGCGTCAGGCTCTCCATCAACACCATCTTCAACGTTACCGTCAACAGTGGCGGCGGGAGAGTCAAAGCAGGCAGCGCAGCTTGCGCGCTGCAAGGTGGCGCTGGTGCGCGACGATACGCAAAAAGCATTGCTCGAGCAGGCGCTTCGCCAGGTATTTGGCTGCGAAGTTGCGTTTGCCAAAACACAAAGCCATTCGCACGGTATCGTAAACAGTTATGCTGACCCTTCGAGCATGGGTGTCGACCGATGGTGTGCGATACTCGCCGCGGCGCATGCGTCGCACATTCCAGGCGGCAATAACGATATCTGTATTGTCGATGCAGGCAGTGCGGTTACCATTGACTGGGTTGATCGCAATGGCAAACATCTTGGTGGTTACATCACGCCGGGTTATGCCATGCAGGTGCGCGAGCTATTGAGCGGCACCGGTCGCGTATTCGCCACTGAATCTGCGCCGGAGCACGAAATCGCGCCGGGTGACACCACCCAGTTAGCGGTGCACAACGGTATTCTCGCTTCAATTGTTGCGCATATCGAAATGTCGATTGAGCGCCATCGCCGTGCTGGAGGCGCTGCGCCGCAACTTTACCTAAGCGGTGGTGACGCTGGGACGATAGCCAAACACCTCGACACGCCGTGCGAAATCCGCGAGGAACTGGTGCTCGATGGTTTGGCACTACTGCTGCCGTAAGCATTTCCGGCACTGCAAGGCGTTTGGAATGGCTTACTGTCGGTGCGACAAACGCACAGCGGACGGACGATGAATGATGAAAGAACGAAGTCTGGCCCAGCGCACGAAGCGCTGGCTGTTGCGCGCGCTGGCTTTGCTGCTGCTGGTCAACCTGCTGTTCCTGGCACTGCGTGCGAGCCTTGGCCCGGTCGACGGCTGGCTCAAGCGCGCGGCCCCGGATGATCAGCGCGTTGAACCGGTGACCTCAGACACTGCGACACTCGAGTTACTCGAACCCATCACTGCAAGCCGTGAAGATACAGCTGGGGCGATCCGAATTGATTATCCCGACGGTGCGCGCTGTACTTTCCTGTCTATCGATGTTTCGCCGCCATACCAGTCGGGCGTTGATGCAGGGCCCGACTTCGACGCGGTAACCGCCGTATCCGCTGGCGACGCTGGCCCGGCGGTGGGCGCTGCATTGGAACATGCCGTCGCCAGCCGGGCGCAACTTCTAAGCCTGCAGCAGCGTCTCGTTGCAGTAGGGCTGGACGCGCAAGCAGTGCATGTGAACACTGAGGAACTGCAAAAGCACGTTGTCTATATTGAAGGCGTTGCGGAGAGCGAGCTTTATAGCAATATGCGCCGTGCGCACGCGTCGCACCACGATGCCTTTATTGTCAACTTGCAGGGAGGCCGGCGTGTAGTCGCGCTTGGTTTCTACAACAATGAGAGCGATGCGGCGGCGGCCAGGCAGGGTTTTAGCGGGCAGGGGATGTCGTTGGCAGTCGGCATATACAGTGAAACGGTGCAGCGGTTGTTTTTATTGCTCGATCCCGCTGCGAGCGCAAATCTTTCCGCGCGCCTTTGGGCAGAGTTGCGCGAAGACTTCCAGCAACTGCAGCGCGTCGAGAAGTATTGCGACAGCGTTGCGCGGCCAGCGCAACTGGAATAGAATCTCGCGCCCGCGAGAGCTAGCGCTGCGAGCGTATTGATTCCGCGGATCCCCGGCTGGAAGCAGGGATACGGTTTTAAAAATGGGCTGGCGTAGCTCAGTTGGTAGAGCAGCTGACTTGTAATCAGCCGGTCGGGGGTTCGACTCCTCTCGCCAGCTCCATTTTCCCCTAAGCTCCTTTTCCCTTAGCTCCTCTCAGCGATTTTCCCGTGCAGCCCTCGCGTCATTTGCGATGTTGCAGCTGTGCTAT
>JBATGO010000486.1:0-1614 GCA_049665845.1 Pseudomonadales bacterium
CTGTTCGCCGGCAGGCCAACCTTTTCGGCCAGTGCGGCACTTTCCAGCGCAGAGCGCACAATTGCAACGCGCATCATTTCTTCCAGCGGCAGGGGTTCGGCTTTAGCAGCGTTCTCGTCGAGCATATCGGCCAGCAGGGCCTGGTCCAGGCTGCCCCAGTTTACGCCGATACGCACGGGCCTGTCGTAGCGGCAGGCGAATTCGATCATCTCGGCAAACTGCTTGTCTTTTTTTACGCCGCGGCCGACATTGCCGGGATTGATGCGGTATTTATCGAGCGCCTCGGCGCAGGCGGGATGCTCGGCCAGCAGTTTGTGGCCGTTGTAATGAAAATCACCGACCAGCGGTACCCTGATATTGCGAATCTGCAGGCGCTCGACGATATGCGGCACCGCTGCGGCCGCTTCGGCGTTGTTAACCGTGATGCGCACCAGTTCGGAACCGGCGTCGGCCAGCTCGATAATTTGCGCGGCGGTGGCATCGACGTCAGCGGTGTCGGTGTTGGTCATTGACTGCACCACCACGGGCGCGTCGCCGCCTACGATTACGCCGCCCACATCGACGGCGTGGCGCGTGTCGCAAGCGGCATTCGGATTGGTCGGGAAAGGGCTATGCATAAGGCGCGAAAGTGTACACCTTTCAGGCAAACGTGGACAGCTTACCCGCGGGGACAGTTTACTTTTTTTGGAGACAAATGCTTAAAAAAAGTAAACTGTCCCCGTGGGTTTCGCAGCTTCGTGAGTGTCCAAAGTGTCCCAGGAGACAATTAACATGCATCCGCTACCGAACATTCTTCACACCATTGGCAATACACCAATCGTGAAAATCAATCGCCTCGCGCCACTGCACGTCAACATGTATGTGAAGATCGAATCCTTTAACCCGATGGGCTCGGTGAAAGACCGCCTCGCGCTGGGCGTTATCGAAGCTGCCGAAAAAAGTGGTGAGCTGGAGCCCGGGCAAACCGTTGTGGAGGCGACCAGTGGCAATACCGGCATTGGCCTCGCGATGGTCTGCGCGCAAAAGGGCTACCCATTGGTGGTTACCATGTCCGAAAGCTTCAGCGTTGAACGACGAAAGTTGATGCGTTTTTTGGGTGCGAAAGTGGTATTGACGCCGGCCGCACTGAAAGGCACAGGCATGGTAGCCAAAGCCCGCGAGCTTGCCGAAAAGCATGGCTGGTTCCTGGCGCGGCAGTTTGAAAACGAAGCTAACGCGGCGATGCACGAACGCACGACCGGGCCCGAAATAGTCGCCGCGTTTGCGGACGACCCGCTGCACTACTGGGTTACCGGTTACGGCACCGGCGGCACACTCAACGGGGTGGCGCGGGTATTGCGCAAACGAAGCCCTAACACCCGCATCGTGGTGTGCGAGCCGGCCGACGCCGACCTGCTCGACAGCGGCGTGGTGCAAAAGCAAAATGAAGACGGCTCGGCAGCTGAATCGCATCCCAGTTTTAAACCACACCCCATGCAGGGCTGGACACCGGATTTCATTTCAAAGCTCACCAGCGATGCACGCACTGCAGGCGCAATTGACCGCATCCTCACCGTCTAAAATGAAGAAGCCATGCAATGCTCGCGCGAGCTGGCGCAACAGGAGGGTATATTC
>JBATGO010000487.1:0-5419 GCA_049665845.1 Pseudomonadales bacterium
CGATCACGCTGAATATGGCGATTACCTGAACTGGCTGTATATGAGCGATGCGACGCTGACCTTTCCGCAAACCATCGTGCTGCGCTACTCGCTGTTCGAATCGAAAGACCGGCTGTTGCCGCAGGCTGCCGAGGATTATGCCAAGTGGTTTATCGCGCGACTCAAACGCCTTGACCAGCACCTGCAGGGTCGCGATTACCTGTGCGACAATCGTTTCACGATCGCAGATATCGCGGTTGGCTTTGCGCTGTACCTGGGCGTATTGAACAAGCTTGATGGCGACTATTCGTCACAGGTCAAGGACTACCAGTTGCGCGTATGTGAGCGCCCGGCATTCAAGCGGGCCGCGTCGATCGGTGAGGAACTCAGCCCGTTCGTACATCCCGAATTGTGGACCATGCGCAAATAGCATTCGTATAAAAAAGCCTGTAAGCCAGGGGTTAAACAGTATGAAATTTACCGAGCAGCATGAGGCAATTCGCCAGACCGCAGCGAAATTTATCGACAAGGAGATCAACCCGCACTGTGACCAGTGGGAGGCGGAGGGTATTTTCCCGGCGCATGAGGTTTTCAAAAAGTTGGGCGACCTCGGACTGCTGGGCATCTGCAAGCCTGAAGCCTACGGCGGCATGGGGCTGGATTACAGCTATGAAATCGTTTTTTGTGAAGAGTTGGGCCGGGTTGCCAGCGGCGGTGTGTCGATGGCGATTGGTGTGCAAACCGATATGGCCACGCCCGCGCTTGCCAACTATGGTAGCGATTACGTCCGCGAGGCTTTTCTCAAACCCGCTATCAGCGGCGAGGCGGTGTTTTCGATTGCGGTCAGCGAGCCGCATGCCGGCTCGGACGTTGCGGCAATCAAAACGCAGGCCGAGAAGGATGGCGATGACTACGTTATTAACGGCAGCAAGATGTGGATCACCAATTCCACGCAGGCCGATTTCTTCTGCCTGCTGGCCAACACCGGCGGGGACGATCGCTATACCAGCAAGTCGCTGATCGTGGTGCCGGCCAATTCGCCCGGTATTTCCTTTTCCGAGCGACTCAACAAACTGGGCATGCGCTCCTCGGATACCGCGCAGGTGTTTTTCGACAACGTGCGCGTACCGCGGAAAAACCTGATCGGCAGTGAAGGTGCGGGATTCGTTTACCAGATGCAGCAGTTCCAGGAGGAGCGCCTGTTCGCGGCAGCGAGCAATCTTAAAGGCATGGAAATGTGCATTAACGAAACAATCAACTATACGCGCGAGCGCAAGGTTTTCGGCAAGTCGGTGCTCGATAACCAGGTTGTGCATTTTCGCCTCGCGGAACTGCAAACTGAAGTGAGCGCACTGCGCGCGCTGGTTTACGATGCCGTCGAGGGTTACATCGATGGTGAAGACGTGACGCTGAAAGCGTCGATGGCGAAGCTCAAGTCGGGCAGGCTGGCGCGCGAGGTCAGCGATGCCTGCCTGCAGTACTGGGGCGGTATGGGCTATATGTGGGACAACCCGGTGAGCCGCGCAATGCGCGATATGCGCCTGGGTTCCATCGGAGGCGGCGCCGACGAAGTGATGCTGGGAATTATCTGCAAGATCATGGGCACGATGCCGGCATCGAAAAAATAGCGCAGTGCATTGACACGCGGGGATCGGCGTAAGCGTTGTGATGACGAAAATTTTTAAAGGCCTGCTGGCTGTATTATCGCTTGCGTGCATTGCCATGCTTTTGCTGTGGCTGCGCTCGCCGATCGAGCCGGTGGCATGGCAGCCTCCTTCAAATCCGGGGCTCAGCGGCGCCTTTGCGGCTAATGGCAAATTGTCAGGCGCGGAGTTTTTGCTGCGCGGGCGCGGTATCGGTCCTGAGGATGTACTGTTCGCGCCCGATGGCTGGGTCTACACAGGCTACGAAGACGGCCGTATCGAACGCTTTCGCAGCGCCGCACCGGATGCAAGCGCAGAGTTGGTTGTACACACGGGTGGTCGTCCACTGGGCCTGGCCATGGACGCGGCGGGTAATATTATCGTCGCCGATGCCGATAAAGGCTTGCTGGCAGTCTCGCGTGACAGACAGATTGCGGTGCTGGTGGACAGTTTCGAGGGCGAGCGCATGCGTTTTGTCGATGACCTCGATATCGCATCGGATGGCACGATCTGGTTCAGCGATGCCTCGCGGCGATTCGGGTTCAGGGACAACCTGTTCAACTTTTTTGAGGCTTCCTTTACGGGGCGGCTATTCAGTTACAGCGTGTCAAGCGGACAAACCCGGTTGCATATGGATCAATTGTTCTTTGCCAATGGCGTGGCGCTTGGCCCCGATGAGGAATATGTGCTGGTGAATGAAACCGGTATGGCGCGTATTCATCGACTTTGGCTGAAGGGAGAAAAACGCGGCCAGCGTGATCTGTTTATCGACACGCTGCCGGGTATGCCTGACAATCTGTCGTTCAACGGCAGCGATAAATTCTGGGTGGCACTGGTTAACCTGCGCCAGCCGATACTCGATGATATGGCTGACAAGCCGCTGTTGCGAAAACTGCTGGCGGGCCTGCCGCCGCAGTGGTTTGTGTCGGATGCGCATTACGGTTTTGTGATCGCGCTGAACGCGCGAGGCGAAGTAGTAGAAAACTTTCAGCTGGAAAATGGCGCTGTGCACACTGTTACCAGTGCAAACGAACATGACGGCATGTTGTACCTGGGCAGTCTCGCCATGGATGCTGTCGCCCGCTTGCCCATCAGGGAGCCTGCACAATGACACGCGCACTGATTGCACTGCTGGCAAGTATCGCCCTCGCTGGCGCGCTCGCATTTGCCGGTAGCGGCCATACCTCTCGCATCGATGGCATTCCCGTGTTCGCCCTGTGTGTGTTTATTGCTTTCGCCCTGCAATGGCTGGCCTTCGTGCCCGCATGGCTATTCAAGAGTGAAAAATTCTACGACCTGGCGGGAAGTGCGACCTATCTTTTCGTTATTGCCATCGCCTGGCTTTTTGCCGGCGATCAAAGCGCACTGCAAACCACCATAGCGGTATGCGTTGTGGTATGGGCACTGCGGCTCGGCAGCTTTCTGTTTCTGCGTATCATGCAGGATAAAAAAGATCGCCGTTTCGACCGGATCAAGCACAATGCGCCGCGCTTTTTTTTAACCTGGACCCTGCAGGGATTGTGGGTCTCATTTACCGCAGCCGCCGCGCTCGCGGCAATTGCATCGAACCGTGCCGCGGTTGAATTCGGCCCGCTGGCCATATTCGGCACGCTGCTTTGGTTGTCGGGATTCTCGCTCGAAGTAATTGCCGATGCGCAAAAACGTCGCTTCAGGCGGCAGCGACAGGCTGGCGGCGAGCGCGGGAAGGCCTTTATCGATACAGGTTTGTGGGCCTTGTCCCGGCACCCGAATTACTTTGGCGAGATTGTGTTGTGGACCGGCGTTGCGCTGATGGCCTTGCCGCAGTTGCACGGCTGGCAATACCTGACGCTGGTCTCGCCGCTTTTTGTTTATCTGCTGCTGACCCGCATCAGCGGCATCCCTCTGCTGGAACGCGCCGCCGATGAGCGTTTTGGCAGCGACGAGGATTACCTTAAGTACAAGGCACAAACACCGGTACTCTGGCCCCGGTTTAAATAAGAGCACCTTGTCTGCGCCAGGCAGAGCGCATGAATCCCCGCGCCACAGGCTTACTGCCAGCGCGGTCGCGTCGCACTCTGCCCGCCTGAGTCCTGTTCCGCTTCGTTTTGCGCCCCGTCGTTTTGCTGCGCCTGATCCCGATACCAACGCATAGCGCGAAATAGCGGCTGTGCCTGGGTGCGCGACAGGGTAAAATGCGCTGGCTTTGTGGCGCATCCCTGCCGCAACCTCATACGGAATCAGCGCGTGTCCGAAATAATCGACGGTAAACAGTTTGCCGACCGCCTCTGTGAGCAGTTAAAAACCGAAGTAAGCCAGTTACACAGCGAGCATGGTTTGCAGCCCTGCATTGCGGTGGTGCTGGTAGGCGATGACCCGGCCAGTCATGTCTATGTAAAGAACAAGGTCAAGCGTTGTGAGCAGCTGGGCATTCGCTCCATCGAGCATCGCCTGCCGGCCGCCACGACACAGCAGGCGTTGCTCGCGCTTATTGATACCATGAACAGCGATAGCGAGGTACACGGTATTCTTTGCCAGCTTCCGGTGCCTGATCATATCGACGACAAGGCGGTGCTTGCCGCGATCGACCCGGCCAAGGATGTCGACGGTTTTCATGTGCAGAATATGGGCGCGCTGGCGGTGGGCGAGCCGGGCATGGTGCCCTGTACGCCGCTGGGCTCTTTGATGCTGCTGCAGGACGTGCTGCCTGAACTCAGTGGCCAGCATGCGGTTGTGGTCGGGCGCTCGAATATCGTCGGCAAACCGATGGCGCTGTTGTTGTTGCAGCAGCATTGCACCGTCACCATCGTGCATTCGCGCACACGCAATATAGAAGAACACTGCAGGCGCGCGGATATCCTGGTTGCCGCGGTTGGCATACCGCGATTTATCAAGGCCGATTGGGTCAAGCCCGGTGCGGTCGTGATCGACGTAGGTATCAACCGCATCGACGAAGGCGGCAAGAGCAAACTGGTCGGTGACGTCGATTTTGATGCGGTGCGTCCCAAAACGACTGCCATCACGCCGGTGCCGGGTGGTGTCGGGCCGATGACCATTGCCTGCCTGATGCACAATACCATTGCAGCGGCCAGGGCTCAGCGCGGGATTGGTTAGGTTTGGCATATACCAGAAGCAGCGCGTAGCGCGGAGCATGTGGTGAAAGAACGCAAGATGCCGGTAGGCGGCGGTGCAAAAAAGATTCTTTATGCGCTGCGCACTGCGCAGCGTATTGGCCTGCTCGATTCGGCCCGTGCGCTCAGCGCAAAAAATACCTGCAAGGCCTGTGGTCTTGGTATGGGCGGCCAGCGCGGCGGCATGACCAATGAACTCGGCGAGTTTCCCGCGGTGTGCAACAAGAGCGTGCAGGCTCAGTCCACCGATATCCAGCCACCTATACCGGTCGAAATATTCGAGCACGATCTCGAAGAATTCCAGCAACTCAGCGCGCATGAGCTCGAGCATCTTGGGCGGTTGGGCACACCATTACACAAGCCTGCGGGCAGTAATCGCTACCAGCCGGTAAGCTGGGATACCGCGCTCGACCGCGCAGCCGCGGCATTCGCAACAACGGAAGCCGCGCGCGCTTTTTTTTATTCCTCCGGGCGCTCGTCGAACGAAGCCGGCTTTGTGTTGCAGCTGCTGGCGCGCGTCTATGGCTGTAACAATGTCAACAACTGCTCGTATTACTGCCACCAGGCCACCGGCGTAGGGCTTGGCAACACTATCGGCAGCGGCACTGCGACCGTTGAACTGGCAGACCTCGACGCCTGCGATACGATTTTCGTGATCGGCGCAAACCCCGCGTCCAACCATCCGCG
>JBATGO010000488.1:0-3024 GCA_049665845.1 Pseudomonadales bacterium
CGAGCAAGCATATGGGTGGCTCGCAACCCAACAGCTCGGGGATGGCAGCTGGTGGGCTAGCTACGGTGCGCACAGCACAGCTCTGTGTGACAGCCGCGAAACAAATTTCGTCGCGTATATCGCAGTCGGTGTCTGGCATCACTACCTCATCACTGAAAACATCGAATTCCTGCGCAGCCATTTCCCCGTGGTCGAACGCGCAATCGATTTTGTCCTGCGCTATCAAAGCCGAGCAGGTGAAATTGCCTGGGCGGTGGAAGCCAACGGCACCGCGCGCGATGACGCGCTGCTGACGGGTTGTTCTTCGATTTACAAGAGTATCCGCTGCGCGCTTTTAATCGCGGATGAGCTGGAATGCAAAAAACCGCTGTGGCACAACAGTGCGCGGCGCCTGCGTGACGCTTTACTGCATAAACCCGAGCGTTTTGACCGAAATTGGGAAAGCAAGGCACGTTATTCAATGGACTGGTTTTACCCGGTATTAGCTGGCGTGTACCAGGGCAGCGCCGCGCGTGCACGCATCGACGCACGCTGGAGCGAATTTGTCGTCGACGGGATGGGCTGCAAATGTGTCAGTGACGAACCCTGGGCAACCGTTGCTGAATCCTGCGAGCTCAGCATGGCGCTACTTGCCATTGGCGATCAAAAACGCGCTGCACACCTGTTCAGCTGGCTGCACCAGTTCAAGCACAGCGACGGCGGTTACTGGACGGGCTATGTCTATCCGGATGAGGCAATCTGGCCCGAAGAGCGTACCAGCTGGACTGCCGGCGCCGTATTGCTGGCTGCAGATGCGTTGTCAGGCCACAGCGGCGCTTCGCAGCTTTTTATCGAACAAGCATCTTCGACCCAGTTTGGCAGGCGGCGCGACCCGGCAACAGGCTGAAGTGCCGCGTACGGTTTCATGCAATGCGGCGTAAAAGCCCCAGCGTATTTACCGTCGGCAAACACTCGTAACGGCCCGAGTCTCTAGCCAGCCGCCAGATATGGATAGGCGCCTGGCCGCCCGCTTCGGGGTCAGGAAAAAGATCGTGAATGGCGAGCACGCCACCAATGGCCAGCTTGGGTGCCCAGCCATGGTAGTCGGCCAGCGCAGCCTCGAGACTGTGCCCGCCATCGATAAACAACATACCCAGTGGCGTGGCCCAGTGCCGCGCGGCAACGCCGGATGGCGCAACCAGCGCAACAACCGTGTCGGTCAACCCGGCGCGCTCAACCGTCTCGCGAAACAGCGGGAAGGTGTCGACCTTGCCAGTGGCAGGGTCGAAGGTATCGGGATCGTGGTATTCCTCGCCGTGCTGGTGCTCCTCGGAACCGCGATGATGATCGAGCGCAAACAAAGTATTGTCGCTGCGCTGGCAGGCCGAGCCCAGATATACCGTCGACTTGCCACAATAGCTGCCAATTTCAAGGCATGGGCCGAAACCCGCCGCGGCTAACGCGTAATCATACAGCGCGGCACCTTCGTCATCGGCGAGAAAGCCTTTCACACTGTTAATATTCAACGGCAACGATAAACTCATCAGTTCTCCATGCGTATCATGAAAATCTTGCGGACTGCGCTGGCAATCCGTACGCAAAGACGCGCACTGAATTGATACGGGTAAAGGAACACCACGATAAATCGAATTACGCTTGCGTGCAATGTTGTGCCACTACACCGATTCTGCAATACCCGGTAAGCTCGAAGCGCGCCGCACCAGCGCGCCGGTGATAAAATACTGACCCGGATTGGACAAGCAGTTGCACAGGTAAAAAACTTGCGGAAAAATCACCAGCCCTACCTGCTCAAGAAATGGCTGCGCGATATTAATCGCGCTTATGTCAGGCATTTTATAGCACCACAGCTCGATTCGCTGGGCCACATGCCGCAGATTATTTCTCCGCGCAACCTGGTGCTGTTTGGCTCGCACATATCAATAGGCAAGTATGTTCATATTATCTGTTCATCTGACAACAAGGTTCGTTTAACTACCTGGCCTGCCCGTGGCGCCAGCGCCCGGATAGATATCGGCAATTACTGTTTGATTTCGCCGGGTACGCGAATTTCTGCCGCGGAACAAATCCAGATTGGCGATAACTGCATGTTTGCAGCCAACTGCTATGTTTCCGACAGCGACTGGCACGGCCTGTATAATCGCACCCGCCAGTTTCGCTGCACCAAGCCTGTGACACTGGCAAATAACGTATGGCTGGGCGAGCGCGTAATCGTGGGCAAGGGCGTCAGCATCGGTCAGAATTCAGTAATTGGCGCCGGCTCTGTGGTAACCCGCAACATACCTGCCAACGTGGTAGCGGCGGGCAATCCCGCCAAAGTGATAAAAAAAATCGACCCTGAAAAACGTATGCTCAAACGCGAAGTGCTGTTTCGAGATGAGGGCAGCTACATCGACTATCAAGGTCGCCTCGACAGCTACACGCACGCGGGTAACAGCTGGTCTGGCTGGCTGCGCAGCGTGTGTAGACCCGGCAAGAATGATTGATGCACTCCTGCCATCGCAAGCGCAACAGCCCTGAACTTCCGGACGGCATTTTAATGAAAATACAGCAGCGCGGTTACCGCTCGCCGATCTGGCATGTACTAACTGCCAGAGCGCGAGCCTGGCTCGCCAGGCTGGGTAATGGCCAAGCCTGACCATAAGTATCGGTTGATACAACAACTGGTGCGCATGCCGCTCGCGCAATTTCTTGCGCTGGGCTTTATCGCCTGGCTATTACTGGGGTCATTCTCACAAGGCAACGAACGAAGCAGCGCGATTGTCGTTTCCAAGCAGACGCAAGACCAGCTACGCGAAAAATTCAGCCAGACAATGCTGCGCGCACCCACGCCCGCAGAGCTGGCGGCACTGGTCGACCGCTATATCAGGGAAGAAATCTATGTGCGTGAAGGGCTCGCCCTCGGCCTTGACCAGGACGACCCGGTTATCCGCCTGCGGATATTCTCCAAAGTCGAATTTCTGCTGCGCGCCCAGCTCGCACCGGCAGAGCCGGTCGAGGCAGAGCTGCAGCAATACCTGCTGGAAC
>JBATGO010000489.1:0-5103 GCA_049665845.1 Pseudomonadales bacterium
GGTGGGGCTCTCGATCTAGCAGAAAATCACACCTGGCCTGCTCATAAGGTGCGCGGCAGAATATCAAACAACTCGCCGCCCGTAACTTACAAGAACTTCCTGATTGTCGATTTCAACGTGTTTGAGAACCGTGAGGAACCGCCCGGCGATATCCAGGGATTTGACGCATTGACCGGCGAGTTCAAATGGAGATTTCACACCATTCCGCTGGAAGGCCAGCCTGGGTATGAGACGACGGAATGGGAAGACAATATGAACTATGGTGGCGCCAACTCATGGGGCGGCTTCACCGTAGATGAAAAAAGAGGCTGGGTATTTGGTGCGACGGGTGCAATGACCGGAGGGATCCATGGAAATGGCGGATCCCGGCCCGGCAAAAACCTGTTTGCAAATTCCGTGGTGGCTTTGGATGCGACGACAGGCGAGTTGCAATGGTATTTCCAAACGATGCACCACGATATCTGGGACTACGATATCGCGCCTGCACCAATGCTGGCGACGATTACCAAGGAGGATGGGACAAAACAGGATGTGGTCGTACAGACGGGCAAGCAGGGCAAGTTTTTCGTATTTGACAGGGATACGGGCGAATCGCTGTTCCCAATCGTTGAGAAACCTGTCCCGACTGATGCCGCGCCCGGTGAAGTTCCATATCCAACGCAGCCGTGGCCGTTAAAACCGGATCCCCTGGTACGTACTTCATTCTATGAGTCTGATTTGACGAACATTACACCGGAGTCTCATGCATCCGCCCTGGAGAAGTTTAAAAAGCTGAAAGCAGGACCGATGTATACGCCTCCAAGCATAGAGGGAACCATCGTACAACCGGGTATTCATGGAGGAAATGAATGGGGCGGGCCGGCTTTTGATCCGGAGACAAATATTGCTTACGTCAACGTGAATGACTTTCCGTTTGTTTTGACGCTGGTACCGATGCCGCCCGATCAATTTGCAGAAATGTCGGACCTGCAGCGAGGCAAGACAATCTATGCTGGGCAATGTGCAGCTTGTCACGGCGCTGAAAGGCAAGGTGCGACCGGCCTGCCTCTGGTTGACATGGCGTATAGCGCCGACGATCTTAAAGAGATCATCACTAAAGGCAGAAATGCGATGCCGTCATTTCAGTACTTCAAGGACGAGGATCTGAATTACCTGATCGGGTTCCTGCAGAGTGAGCCTGGCGTAGCAGAATCCACCGCTAACATTGATCTAAGCGATGAGTCTTTGACGTGGAGCGGCGGCGAGGGCGAAACGGCCTGGTCAACGTCCACGCCACAGTACATCGCTGCCTTGGATTATTTTACAGACCATATGGGGTATCACGCTATTTCGCCACCATGGGGGAAACTCGTTGCTGTAGATGTTGCGAAGGGTGACATTCTATGGTCGATCCCACTCGGAGAATATCCAGGATTGGTAGAAATGGGCATTCGAAATACCGGTGCTGAAAACTTTGGCGGAATGGCAGTTACAAAAGGTGGTGTGATTTTTATAGCAGCGACAGAAGACAGCCGGTTCAGAGCTTTTGATAAAACCAACGGCGAGCTTTTGTGGGAATTTAAAATGGATGCACCCGGCTTTTCGAGTCCGTCTGTTTACGAAATTGACGGAAGACAATATGTTGCGATTGTGGCAGGCGGCGGCGGCGGTCGTTATCGTTCGCCTGTAACAGGGCCTATAGGAAGAACGCTTCACGTATTTGCTCTGCCAGAATCAGTAGTTCAATAAAGTAAGCGGGATGCTTAATTATTAAGTCGCGCCAAAACAAAAGTACGCTGGCCGGTTCAGTGGATTTCGG
Source organism: Pseudomonadales bacterium (assembly GCA_049665845.1). Lineage (GTDB taxonomy): Bacteria > Pseudomonadota > Gammaproteobacteria > Pseudomonadales > UBA7434 > UBA7434. Next base: position 1,799 of record JBATGO010000489.1, read on the forward strand.
TTCAGGCCAGCGTAATTTGTAAATTTTGAGCTAAGCAAAGATGTGACTCAATCTACGAGATAAAAATCGAGGGTCGAATAAATGAACACGATTATAAGTGCACTTAAAAAAATGCCCCTTTCAATCTTGGTGTTGATTATTGCTGGCAGCCTCCCTCAATACGCCGGTGCGCAGAACGCAGATCCATTGAAGATCTTGATGATTACCGGCGGGGGGCCCTGGCACGATTACGCAACGCAAAAGGAGCAGATTAAAAAGGGACTGTTGGAGCGTCTTTCAAACGTCGAGATTACAACTGACTATGAAGGCGGGGATACGATTACCATGGAATCAACGGATTTCTTTTTCTCCCGTCATTTGAAGGATGACTGGGCGGCAGAGTTCGACGTTGTCATCTACAATCACTGCAATCTTCAGGTAAAAGATGAAGCCTATGTAAAAGGAATCATCGCCCAGCACGTCAAGCATAAAGTACCTGCCGTGATGCTTCACTGCCCCGTCCATCTTTATCAATATGCATTGGGCGATGCAGCGGATGCCTGGTGGGAATTTACCGGTGCTGTCTCCTACGTGCATGAGAAAGAAAATCATCCCAATACCCCTTCCTACACGATCGAGGTTCTGGAGCCGCGTCACCCGATCATGCAGAACTATCCGCGTTCCTGGCGGACGCCCGCAGGCGAGTTATATCTGATCGTTGATCTACACGATAATGTCATTCCCCTATCTCACGCCTATTCGGTGGAGACAGGAGCCTATACTGAAACCGCCTGGACAAACGAGTACCAAGGCGTTCGGATTTTCACCAGCACACTGGGGCATCACAATGCTTCGATGGGCTCAGATGTGAATTTGAATCTTGTTGCATCGGGCGTGCTCTGGGCGGCAGGAAAACTTGGAAAAGATGGTTCGCCAGCCGCGGGATATGAAGGCGAGCGTGGGCTTGGGTGGATCTCTCTTTGGGACGATACGCTGAACGGTTGGCTTGAAAGTGGCGGTGTCGTGGATTGGACGTCTGCTTCGTGGTATGGCAGAGGCGGTAACGAACGGATGGGCTTGTCGAACGCCTACAATACTTTAGCTGCAGAATCGTTCCGACTTGACGGCGATACCCTGATCGTCGAGGGCGGCCAAAGAAACCTGTTCTATGACGGTCGGATCGCTGGCGGATACTTCAAGAATTTTGAGTTCAAGGTTGATGTCTATACCACTCCTGGGTCGGCTTCAGGAGTCTATTTTCATACTCATTACGAAGAGGAGGGAACTCCTGCCTTTGGTTATGAAGCTCAGATTAACGCCAGCCGGGCCGGTGAGAGCAAGACCGGCAGCTTGGTTGGGGCACGCGAGGTGAAGACTACCCCACACCGCGATAACGAATGGTTCAGCTACTACATCAAGGTTGACGGCAAGAAAGTAACGGTAAAAGTGAATGGTAAGACAGTCAACGAATTCACCGAATCCGCTGGTGCCAAAGGGCCGGCCAGTCTCCGCCAGGGCACGATTGGCCTGGAGTCCGTGGGCTCCGACAGCCGTGTGATGTTTCGGAATCCGATGATTCGCCTATTGCCGGACAAATAAAAGGTTATGCAATGAATAAGTTCGCGCATACAGGCAAAACGATATCTCTTTCGATATTGGCGGCATTGTTTTCTGTGGTGGGGGTGGCTGATCATGCTATAGCCGCCTCGCAGAATACTGATCCGCTGAAAGTTCTGATGATTACCGGTGGGGGGCCATTTCACGACTACTTTACCCAGAAGAAACAACTTGAAGAGGGGCTGACGGCTCGCATCGGTAATATTGAGTTCACCATTGATCATAACGAGGGTGAAAGCAAAGAGGATATGCATTTCAAATTTGCAAGTCAGTTAACCGATGAGTGGGCGCAGCAATTTGATCTGGTGTTATACAATAACTGCAATCTTGATATGGGCGATGCTAAACATGTTGAGCAGATCATGGCTGCCCATGCCAAGTACCGGGTACCTGCCGTTCTGCTGCACTGCCCGATGCACCTGCATCGGACTACTACCCCGGTATGGTACGACTTTACCGGAGCCGTCTCCCATCAGCATGAAGTTGTTCGTGTCCCTTTTACGGTAGAAGCTCTCGAACCGAATCATCCGATTATGGCCAATTTCCCCGGGACCTGGCGGACTCCCGAGGGCGAGCTGTATATGCCTATCGAGTTTAAAGATAATGCTACGCCGCTGGCACGTGCCTACGCCGCGGAAGCCGCCGAATTTTTTCCTATAGCCTGGACCCACGAATACGAAGGGGTGCGGGTGTTCAGCAGCACGCTGGGTCACCACAATTCGACCATGGGCTCGGATGTGAATTTAAATTTGGTAGCGGCCGGCCTGTTGTGGGCGGCCGGTAAGCTTGACGACAATGGGAGCCCGGCGGAAGGATATTCAGGCGAGCGGGGGCTGGGATGGAACTCCCTGTGGGAAGGGGGGACCCTGAACGGCTGGCGTGCCAGCAAGACGACGAACTGGGCTGAATTGAAATGGTGGGAAGGAGAGGATGTCTGGCCCACGAAACAGAACATGGGTACCGAGTCCTTTAAGCTTATCCCCAGTGAGGCCGAACGTTTGTTGCGCATGCCAAAGCATGGCGCACTCCTCGACGTAGATTCAAAAACCATTGTTGTTGAGGGTCCGCAGAGCAACCTGTTCTATGCAGGGCCCGTTGACGGCGGTGATTTCAAAAATTTTGAATTCAAGGTTGATGTCTATACCTATCCTGGGTCAGCTTCAGGGGTCTATTTTCATACCCGTTACAAAGAGGAGGGACCTCCTACCTTTGGTTATGAAGCTCAGATTAACGCCAGCCGAGCCGGTGAGAGCAAGACCGGTAGCTTGCTTGGGGCAAGCGAGGTGAAGACGGCCCCACACGGTGATAACGAGTGGTTCAGCTATTACATCAAGGTTGACGGCAAGAAAGTAACGGTAAAAGTGAACGGTGAGACAGTCAACGAATTCACTGAACCTGCAGATGTCGATGGACCGGCCAGTCTCCACCGGGGCACGATCGGCCTGGAGTCCGTGGGCTCCGACAGCCGTGTTTACTTTCGGAATCCGATGATTCGTCAATTGCCCGATTAATAATTGCAGGATGGACACGACACTCGGCATAGATCTCGGCACACAAGGCCTGAAAGTTGTTTTCTATGACTACAAGACTCGTGAAGTCGTCGCCTCAGCATCCGCGCCGCTCGAAGTAATGCGCGATGCAACCGGTCGGGCCGAACAGGAAGCGAGCTGGTGGCTGGTGGCATTGAAACAGGCACTGCAGCAGGTCAG